>JAURGS010000280.1 GCA_030833685.1 Rhodoferax sp.
TTTCAATCGCGTGCTTGTTTTCGATCAGGGTGGCGATGTCGCTGGCCTTCACTGTGATGCCAGTCAGCTTGCTGGCCCCGTCAAAGTCCAGGGTGATGGCCTCGCCTGCTGCAAGCACCACAGTACCCCGATTGGCCACAACGACACCTTGGTTGCGCACTTCGGGGGCCATCAGCGCGATGTAGCCATCAAGGCGAGCTTTCAGCTCACCGTCGTTGACCACGCGGCCCAACGCACCGTTGCGGCTGAAGGTGGTTTTGCCAGCCATGAAATCGGCGTCGCTCATGTGGTACGTGGTGGCCACCAAGGCTCCCACGTCAACGCGTGAGCTCGCCCCAAAGTACACCCCATTAGGGTTGAGCAGCCACACGGTGCCTGGCGCGTTGATCTTGCCAAAGATCTGGCTGGGGTTGGTGTCGTTGACCCGGTTGAGAGTGACCGATTGGGCGCTGGGTTGGTTGAAGTTGATGGTGCCCGCAGAACCCAGGTTGAAGGTGTTCCAGCCAATGGCGGCACGCTGGGTGCTTTGGTTGATGTTCATCACCGCGCTGGTGGCGCTGGTGGTTTGGTTGATGGTGGCCTGACCCGCCGTGACCTGCCCACCGGTGGGCAGTTGGGTGGCCGCTGGTGGCGGACCGGTCGGCGGGGCCGCCAGCACATCGGGCGACAACAACAGACTGGCCGCACTGAGCAAAACAGCGGAGGCACTGCGTTTGCCCCTGGCACGCACATGTTCGGCCACCGCAATCCAGGTGCCGCTGATTTCACTGAAGACGAGTCCGTAGCTTTTGTTCATATCAAGTTAGTTGTTTGCGCGGCTGATCAGGCTTACGTGTCGGGTGCTTAGAACGATAAACTGGCGCTCAACCAGAAGCGGTCCATTTTTAGGGTGCCGTCTTGGTCCATACCGGTCGATGCGGGATTGGGGTTGCTGCCCAGGCGGCGCGACCACAGGGCCTTGATTACCATTTTTTGTGGACCATTCCAAATCACCCCCAGGCCACTTCCGCGCAGAGAGTAAGTGTTGGGTGCTTCGCTGGTGGTGGCTGTACTGGTCTTTTCCACTTGTACCCTGCCGTGGTCATAGAAAGCGATGACTTGGAAGCCTTCGGGCAGGCGCTGGCGAATTTCCAGATTGACCATGGCGCCTTGAGTCCCCCCCCCTTCACTGCCGGGGTAGGCGCGAACCCCTAAAGGCCCGCCCAAAAAGAACCGCTCGGAGGAATCAAGGTTTTTGTTGGCCACCTGGCCCTGCACCTGGCCGTAGAAGCTCAGCGTGTCGCTGACGGTCTGGCTCAGTGCGTAGTTGGCGCGCAACTTGGTGAAGGCCCCCTCACCAGGGATGGCTGGAGCACTTGGCTCTCTTGCCCGGTCGTGTTGTACGTTGCCACTGGAAAACGTGACACCATAGGCATGAAAGGTGCCCGCGCCCATGACGGTGCCGTTCAGGCCCAGGCTGCTGACACGGTTGGTGTAGTGGGTGGTGACGGCGCCGTCGGGTCCCAGGTTGTCGTAGTTTTTAAAGTCTTGTGCCAGCACCAGATTGGCTTGCTGTGTGCTGTTGCGCCACAGCGGGTAGTTCAACTCGGCCCCCACCGACTGCGAAGTGCCTTTGCCGCCCGCACCTGCGAGACCTGGCAGCACTTCGTACGTCAGGTGACTGGCGTTTACGCCAGCTCTCCAGCCGTTGGTGCCCACGGGCACGGTTTCGGAGATGCGGGCAAAACGCATACCCTCGGCCTGCTGCACGTAAAGGTTAGCCTGGTCGCCAACGCCCAAGGGGCTGTTGAGCATCAGGTTGCCGCTCACACGCTTGGCGCCAGTGGAACGGCTTCCATAGTTATCAGCAGAAACCTCGCCGTAAAAAGCCGGCTCATCCTTAACCGTCAAGACCACATCCGTGGTTCCTGCCCGTTCGCCGGCCATCAAGCGACCCGAAACGTTCACGCCGGGCAGCTCGTCGGCCAGAATCAGTCCGCGCTCCAGTGCCACAAGAGACAAATGCCGGCCTGGGTGCAAGTTCTGTGCGGCAAAGGCTTGGATCTGCTCTCGGCTCACGCGCTGGGGCGTGCCCTCGATCTGCAATTGGCCCAACGCCGCCTCGACGATGCGGATGGTGATCGCGCCTTCGGTGATGTCTTGCTTGGGAAGGTCGGCACTGGCCAGCCAACCGCGCTGGGCATAAAAATCGACCACAGCCTGCGCAGCTTCATAGAGCTGGGCCAGGCTGACCGATTGACCCACGTAACCCGACAGATGCGCCTGCAGGGCACTCGTGCCTAGGGTCGCATTGCCTTCAAAGCGCCATTGCTTGACCACGATGGTTTCGGCACCGGGACTGACCGGGCTGGGCTTGGGCAAGGCAATGGAAGGTGCAGGCTTGGCAGCAGGCTGGACTTGCTGGCGTTCACGCTCGAGTTGCTGCTGGATGGCACCAGCGTCGGCTTGTGCATGTGCGTAGCCGGCGCAGGCCAACAGCGATGCACCGATTAACGATGGGTGGGCAAATCGGAAGTCAAGGCACTGCATCTGGAATCCTCCGTCATCAATCGGACTTTTCGACGGATTCAGCGGCAGCTTGTGTGTTGGCTTGCTGCTGAGCCATCTGGCTGGCAATCACTTGAACGCCTATTTGTGCAGCTTTCGCAAAGTGCTGCCCGACCAAACGGCGCATCTCGTCGATTTGCGCGTAGGCGTAGTCCAGATCCGGAAACAGGGCCGGCAGTTGCAACACACGGCCGTCTTCAGTGGCAAATGCGGTCTGCACGGCAATGCCTTGGGCCGTGGTTTCCACGATGAAGACGCTGCGGCCCTGAATGGGCGTCTCGGCAGAGGCAACGCCTTGTGCCGAGGTGGTTTGATTTTCTGTGGTCATGGTGTTGTCGGTCATGGAAATGCTTGAAATGGCTGTAGCAACAGCCTTTATTGGTCGATTTTGGCTTTGCGCGCCAGATCGTTGAGGAGGTCAATGCGGCGCTTTTGCAGCAGCTCGACGCGGATGCCTTGTTGGGCCT
>JAURGS010000281.1 GCA_030833685.1 Rhodoferax sp.
TGCGGCACTTCCAGCACGTAGCCCATACCTCGCACTGTCTGGATTAATTTGACGGACTGCCCGTCGTCAACCTTCAGTCGCAGTCGGCGCATGGCCACCTCGATGACATTGGTGTCCGAATCGAAATTCATGTCCCACACCTGCGAGGCAATCAATGAGCGCGGCAGCACTTCGCCTTGACGGCGCATCAGCAATTCCAGCAAACCGAACTCCTTGGCCGTCAGGTCAATGCGATTTCCGCCTCGCGTGACGCGGCGGCGCAGCAAGTCCAGCTCCAGATCGGCCACGCGCAGGACATTGCTATCCAGTCCACCGCCTCGTCCACGCCGCAGGATGGTGCGCACGCGGGCCAACAGCTCGGCAAAAGAAAACGGCTTGACCAGGTAATCGTCTGCTCCCAACTCCAGCCCTTTCACACGGTCTTCCACCTGATCGCGGGCGGTCAGAAACAGCACCGGCATTTCCAGCCCACGCCGCCGCAGTGATGCCAGCACCTGCCAGCCATCCAGTTCCGGCAGCATCACGTCCAGGATCACTAGGTCGTATTCGCCATGCAACGCCAGGTGCAGCCCGTCACTGCCAGTGGCCGCCAAATCCGCGACAAAACCGGCTTCATTCAACCCTTGGCGCAGGTATTCGCCGGTTTTCGGTTCGTCTTCAACGATCAATATTTTCACGGGCCTGCTCCATCTATTTCTACCGGTTAGTCTGACAGAATTTTGTCTTTATGGCAGCAAGATGACATAAATGTCATCTTGGAATCACCCTCCTGACAGGGGTGGTGGCCCAAACTCTTCTCATGTTTCAACAAATTGAAAGGAGCCTGCGGTGATGCCAAACCCTTCGTCCCTGTCCAGAAGTCTGTTGCCGTGGCTCTGCGTGCTGGCTACCGGTGCCGCACTGGCCGCGCCAGTGGAAAAAATTCAGGCCAATCCATTGCCGACCAAGTTGCAGTACGCCTCTGCATTGGCGAGTTATCAGGGCTACACCGATCAGGCGGTGCAGTCCTGGCGTGAGGCCAATGACCGGGTTGGCCGGATTGGCGGCTGGCGCGCCTACGCCAAGGAAGCCGCAACTGGACAGCCAGCGCCCGATACGCCACCGGCGGCCAATCCGCATGCCGGTCACCATGAGGGAGGCAAGCAATGAAGCGCTTGCTCTCATCTCATCGCGCCAAGCTGGCGGTGTCCGTGGTTGCTATCGGGGTTTTGTCTGGCTGTGCCAGCGTCAGCCTTGAGCAGAACGTGAACCGCGTCAATACCGAGACCACCGGCTTCACTGACGGGCAATTGAGCTTGGCCCAAAGCAATCAGGAACGTGAGCAACGCGCACAGCTCGCTGCCCAATTGCTGGCAAAACCCCTTGGGCAGAAAGAAGCTGTGCAGCTCGCATTGACCAACAGCCACGCCTTGCAAGCCCTGCTGGCGCAAGGTTGGGCGGAGTCCGCCGACGCCGCACAGGTCGGCCGCATTGCCAACCCCATCTTCAGTTTTGAGCGCATGGTGGTTGGTGATGAGCTGGAGTTGGCGCGCTCGCTCTCGTTTGGTCTGCTGGATCTCTTGACCTTGCCTGCCCGCACGGGCATCGCCGAGCGCCGCATCGAGCAGGCGCAATTGCGTCTTTCTGCTGAGGTGGTGGATCGCGTGACGCAGGTACGCCAAGCCTGGGTGCGTGCCGTGGCGGCTCAGCAGGCCCTGAGCTACGCGCGACAGGTGTTTGAAAGCGCCGAGGCAGGTGCCGAACTCGCGCGGCGCATGCAGTCGGTAGGCAACTTCAACCGCATCAGTCGTGCCCGTGAGCAATCTTTCTATGCCGATGCCGCTACCCGCCTGGCGACGGCCCAACACCAAGCGACCGCGAGCCGGGAGGAGCTGATTCGTTTGCTGGGGCTTGATGAGGCGCAGGGGCAACAACTCCAACTGCCCGAACGTCTGCCCGATTTGCCCAAAGCGCCGCTCGAACCAAATACGGTCGGCGCATTGGCGACGAATGGTCGTCTGGACATTCGTTTGGCGCAAAGCGCACTGGCTGGCGCGGGCAAGGCACAAGGCTTGAACATCATCACCAGCTTCACCGACATCGAACTGACCGCGCGGCGCAATACGGTATTTGACAACGCAGCAGGAACCCGAACCGAACCGCGCGGATTCGAGGTGGCGGTTCGCTTACCAATTTTCGACTGGGGCGGCATGCAGCGCGATGCGTGGAATGCCCGCACGCTCGCGGCGGCCAATCAACTGGAGGCCACGGTGCGCGCGGCGGGCTCGCACTTGCGCGAGAGTTATTCGGCCTATCGCACATCATTTGATGTGGCCAAGCATTACCGGGATGAAGTGCTGCCCGTGCGCCGTGTGATCTCCGAAGAAAACCAGCTTCGTTACAACGGCATGCTGATTGGTGTCTTTGAGCTGATGGCCGATGCTCGTGATCAAGTCGGCACCGTGACCGCCGCCATCGCTGCGCAGCAGCAGTACTGGCTGGCGGACGCAGCCTTGCAGGCATCGTTGATCGGCCGCCCCACTATGACCTCCCTGTCCGTGATGACCAGCGCGCCTAGCGCTGGCGCGGCTGGACATTGAACACGAGAGTAAAGCAATGACATCCAGAAGAGATTTTTTTCGATTGGCCAGTATCGCCGGTGGTGCAGTTGCAGCCAGTGCTGTGAGCCGCGTGGCACTTGCAGCCTTGCCAGAGCCCGTCATTCAAACCAGCCCTGACACCATGCCGCCACTGGTGCCCAATACTGGGCGCTCATACAACCCGGTGGTGACACTCAACGGCTGGACCTTGCCCTGGCGTATGAACAACGGCGTCAAAGAGTTTCACTTGGTGGCCGAACCGGTGGTGCGCGAGATGGCCCCCGGCTTCAAGGCCCACCTTTGGGGCTACAACGGGCAAAGCCCTGGCCCCACCATCGAAGTGGTCGAAGGTGATCGGGTGCGCATCTTCGTCACCAACAAGTTGCCCGAGGTCACCAGCGTGCATTGGCACGGCC
>JAURGS010000282.1 GCA_030833685.1 Rhodoferax sp.
TATTTAGAGGGTCGACACGCCTGCTTTTGGTACGTCTTCGCATCCCGAACTGGCTCTTGGCGAGGAGCAGCCTGCGCCAGGCCCCAACAGGCAAAAGCCAGACAAAAGCCAAAAACTGGGTGTCCACAGGAACGCCCGAAGGACCGGCGCAGCAACCCAGCCTTCGCACCATACAGATTAGCGTTTGCTTGCGCCATGGCACTGCGGTCAATGAGGGAAGAACGCACGCGCCGGGTCTGACACCGCCAAGCGACCCGTTCGATAAGCACGCTGAAGCACTTGCCAGAAATAGCGATAGCTGGCTCTGTCCTGGAGCCGGCCTTGCACCGCGATCGGCGCCCACTGCGCGTCATGCGCGGCACACAGGATATCGCTGGCCAGGCTGATCTCATCACGATCCGGACCCATTGCAGACAGAATCGGGCGGATCTGATCAGGGTGAATGCTCCACATGCGAGTAAAGCCTAGGTGCTTGGCGGCTCGCTGTGCAGCCAAACTCACCCAATCCAAGCGCTTGAATTCCGTGATCACACCATGCGCTGGCACCTTGCCAAACGCGTGGCATGCGGCTGCAATTTCCAGTTTGGCACGCAGCACCAAAGGGTGCGTGAACTGGTCAAGTGCATCGCCGCTTGACTCAAACGAAACCGTCATTGCGCTAGCAGGAATGGCGCCGCCGTGCGAAGACACAAAGTCCATGAGTCCGAAGCTAATCGATTGAACGCGGGGATGCGCAGCCAGCGCCTGAACCTGACTGATTCCGCGAGCCGACTCCAACAGGATATGCACCGGCAACGCATTGGCGCCAGCCGCCTGCAAATGAGGCGCCAGTGTCGCCAGGGCATTTTCGAGCTGCTCGACAGTGTCCACCTTGGGCAACATCACATGGCACAGCGCTGCACCCGCCTGGCCCAAAACGATCTGGGCGTCTTGCTCAAAGCTGGGGTGATCGCTAGCATGCAAGCGCACCGCAACGCGAGGCACCACGGGGCCCGCGGACTGGCGAGCGCTGAGCGCAAGCTCGGCCACCATTTGCGCGTGATCTTTTTCGCCGCCAACCGGCGCACCATCTTCGAGGTCAAGCGTGACATCAAACACGCAGGCGCCGAATTCTTGGCTGAGTTCCTGCTGCAACGCCAGGCTTTTGATCATTCGGGCGTGCACACCACAGTAGTGGTCGCAGGCCGGGATCCAGGGCGCCGCGGTCGCGTCGGCCAGGACTTCGCTGGGGTGCGCAGTCACGACAGGTTGCGGCCTGGCTGTCACAGCAAATGCGTGACGCCTGCGCGCTCCTCTTCGAGCTCAGCCAATGTCTTGTTGATGCGCTCCTGGCTAAACGCATCGATCGTCAAGCCCTCAACAATCTTGTAGTCACCGCCCGAACAGGTCACAGGGAAACCAAACATGACACCTTTGGGAATCCCATATTCTCCATTCGAGGCCACGCCCATCGTGACCCAGCGGCCGTTGGTACCCAAAGCCCAGTCACGCATGTGATCAATGGCCGCATTGGCCGCAGAGGCCGCCGACGACACACCGCGGGCAGCGATGATGGCTGCACCACGCTTGCCGACGGTGGGCAAGAAGACGTTGGCGTTCCAGTCCTGATCGTTGATCAAGTCCTTGACGCTTTGGCCATCAACCATGGCAAAGCGGTAGTCGGCATACATCGTGGGTGAGTGATTGCCCCAGACTGTCATCTTCTCGATGTCTGCAACAGCCTTCCCGGCTTTCGCGGCAACCTGGCTCAGCGCCCGGTTGTGATCGAGCCTGAGCATGGCAGTGAAATTCTTGCGTGGCAGATCCGGAGCGCTGTTCATTGCAATATAAGCATTGGTATTGGCCGGGTTGCCAACCACCAGCACCTTCACGTTGCGGCTAGCCACTGCATTGAGAGCCTTGCCCTGCGCAATGAAAATCTCACCGTTAACCGCCAGCAATTCAGCACGTTCCATACCTGGGCCGCGTGGTCGCGAGCCAATCAACAAAGCATAGTCCACGTCTTTGAACGCCTCCATCGGATCGCTGAAAGCGTGCATGCCAGCCAGGAGCGGGAAAGCGCAATCCTGCAACTCCATCATCACGCCCTGCAAGGCTTGTTGTGCCTTCTCAGCCGGCACTTCCAAAAGCTGCAAAATCACGGGCTGATCTTTGCCCAGCATCTCTCCGGACGCAATACGAAACAAGATGGCATAACCGATTTGACCTGCCGCTCCTGTCACAGCAACGCGCACGGGTTTTTTACTCATGGTGGAACTCCAAGGGGGAAAAACAAACTGGAAAAAACGCCCCGCCCAAGCAGGCATTTGTCAACCTTGGAGTGTACGTCTTTGGGCAGCATTCGTCAATAAATCCTCTGTCTTATATAAGATATCATCAGGGGCCCGAAATTGCCCATTGCGAAGACCCATGCCCTCGTCGGCTAACACCGCCCCACCGATTTCACCGCGAGTCGCAACGCCTGCGGCCTCCACGCCGGCGTTCAGTCCCTTGTACCAACAAATCAAAGGGCTGATGCTCAATGGTTTGCATGTTGGCGAATGGCGACCGGGAGAGCCAATTCCTAGCGAAATTGAACTGGCGCAACGTTTTCAGGTGAGCCAAGGGACCGTGCGCAAAGCCATCGACGAGCTGGCCGCGGAAAATCTATTGATCAGGCGCCAGGGCAAGGGGACGTTCGTGGCCACCCACGCTGAGCAAAAAGTCCGCTTCCGATTTCTCAAATTGGTTCCCAACAATGGTGAACGGGGTAGCGAAGGACCAGCAACACGACGCATCGTGGAGTGCAAAAGCGTTCGGGCGCCTGCAGACGTCGCGCGGGCACTGGGTCTACGCAGCGGTGAGGCGGTCTTGCTGGCCAGGCGCGTTCTCAGTTTCGGTGGCCTGCCCGTGGTGCTTGAGGATATTTGGTTGCCAGCCGCCTACTTCAAAGGCCTGAGCGCAGATCGGCTGTCGAGCCACCAAGGACCGATGTATGCCC
>JAURGS010000283.1 GCA_030833685.1 Rhodoferax sp.
CGATTGCGAAGATCGCCTCTGGCGGCGAGCTGAGTCGCGTTTCGCTGGCGATTGAAGAGGCGCTCAGCGATGCAAGTGAAGGCCGCACCCTTGTTTTCGACGAGATTGATGCTGGGCTCGGCGGTCGGGCGGGGGAGACCCTCGGGCGAAGCCTACGCCGCATCTCCGCACAGCACCAGGTGCTCTGCGTCACACACCTGCCGCAGGTTGCGGCTTGCGCCAATCACCACCTGGTGGTTGAAAAAGCGGTACAAAAGGGAAGTGCATTGAGCTCGGTGCGCGAAGTGCAGGGTCAAGCGCGAGAGCACGAGGTTGCCCGCATGCTGGGTGGCCAATCGGCTGGCGGGACCACGATGGCGCATGCCAAAGAACTCCTCAAAGAACAAGTGGGAACTGCCCCCGCATGACTTCCCTACCCACAGGACTGCGCATCATTCTGATCACCGGCATGTCGGGTTCGGGCAAGTCGGTGGCTTTGCGTGCGCTGGAAGACCTTGGCTACTACTGTGTCGATAACTTACCACCGGCGCTATTTGAGCCGCTCGCCACGGTCGCTCAGGGCGACCAGACGAAGAAATTGGCTGTTGCCATCGACGTGCGCAGCGCGCAAGACTTGCATTCCATGCCCGAGCACCTGGCAAATCTGCGTGGGCAATCAGTCACCGTTGACAGCATCTTTCTCGATGCCAGCACGGAGCCTTTGCTGCGCCGCTTCTCAGAGACCCGGCGCAACCATCCGCTGTCCCAGCCGCGTGAGCAGCTGTCTGAATCGATGCGACGCGAAGGGCTTCTGGACGCCATCGCCCTGGAACGCGACATGCTTGGTGAATTGCGCGAGCTCTCGCATGTTGTCGACAGCAGCGTACTTCGCCCCAGCCAACTGCAAACCTACATTAAATCGTTTTCGGGGAGTTCGGCTGATCAGATGACGCTGGTATTCGAGTCATTTGCCTATAAGCGTGGCATTCCGGGTGACGCCGATTATGTTTTTGACGTTCGAATGCTGCCCAATCCGCATTACGAACCCGCATTGCGTGCCCTAAGCGGCCTGGATCAGCCGGTAATTGAATTTCTTACCGGGCAGTCTCAGGTGGAGGCGATGTTGTCTCAGATCAGTAATTTTCTCGATAGCTGGCTGATCCATATGGCTG
This sequence comes from Rhodoferax sp., assembly GCA_030833685.1. Lineage (GTDB taxonomy): Bacteria > Pseudomonadota > Gammaproteobacteria > Burkholderiales > Burkholderiaceae_C > Rhodoferax. The sequence continues at coordinate 1,152 of JAURGS010000283.1, forward strand.
AGAACCACCGCAGCTACGTTACCGTGGCCATTGGTTGCACCGGTGGGCAACATCGATCGGTTTTTTTGGTCGAGCAACTCGCCAGTCACTTCGAGAAGCGCTGGACCACACTAAAACGGCACCGAGAACTCGACGCTCAGGCGTTCTGAAGCAAGGCTTTAATAGGTGCGGGTAGCCCAAGGCTTGGCCACTGCTTAGGCAGTACCCATTGGCCCGGCGCGGCCAGGTCGATCCGCTTGGCAAGGTGAACACGAACGGGATGCATATGCAAGTCCTTGTGTGTGAGCACATGCGTGAAGGAAGGCAGCCAAATCTGCTGCTCAACTGGAAGCGAATCCACAAAAGCTGACAAGGCGTGCTCGCTGTCAAAGATCGGAAAGCAATGCAGGCCCGCCCATATACCTGTCTCAGGTCTTTTGTAGAGCCACGCCGCACCTTGACGGGTTTGAGCCAAAAGCAACCACATCGACTGGACACTGCGCTTGATCTTGCGGGTTTTAAGGGGAAAGCGCTCGGGATGGCCCAAGCGATTGGCCAAGCAATCCGCCTGAAGAGGGCAGCGCCGGCAACCAGGCGCACGCCGCGTGCACAACGTTGCACCTAAATCCATGATGCCCTGCGTGTACGCGGGCATAGCGCTAGACGCTGAGGGCAAAAGTCGCTGCGCGTGAGACCACAGATCTTTGCTTGACTGGGCCTGGGCCAAATCATGTTCAAACGCCAGATAACGGGTAAGCACGCGCTTGACGTTGCCATCCAAAATAGCAATGCGCTCACCAAAGCAAATCGACGCAATTGCTGCAGCCGTTGAGACGCCAATGCCGGGCAGTTGCTGCAGCTGCTCGCTACGGCGCGGAAAAACACCGCCATGCGTTTGCACCACCGCCTGCGCACAGGCATGCAGGTTACGCGCCCGGCTGTAGTAACCCAAACCGCTCCAGAGGGCCAGCACTTCATCCAGCGACGCCCGGGCGAGCGCAAAAACATCTGGAAATCGCAACAGAAAGCGCTCGAAGTAAGCACGTACGGTCTGCACCTGAGTTTGTTGCAGCATGACCTCGGACAACCAGACGCGATAGGGATCGCGGTCGCGCTGCCAGGGCAGGTCATGGCGGCCATGCTCTGCCTGCCAGCGCACGACACGGCTTGCAAAACTCATGCGCGCTGACACCGGGGACAGTAAAAACTGGAGCGTTGGCCTTGTCTGAGCAACTTGATCGGGCTGGCACATCGGTAGCAGGGTTGACCCGCTCGTCCGTACACCTGGGCTTCCAATTGAAAGTAGCCGCCTTGGCCATCTGCGCTGGAGAAGTCCCGCAAGGTGCTCCCACCGCGCTCAACGGCACGAGTCAACACTTCCACAATAGCTTGGTGCAACACAGCGGCTCGGGCTCTGGAAATACGCCGCGCCGGACAACTTGGCCGGATACCCGCCAGAAAGAGCGCCTCCGAGGCGTAAATATTGCCCACCCCAACCACCAGCTCACCTGCCAGCAGCACCTGTTTGATGGCGGCTTTTCGCTGCTTTAACCCCCGATGGAATTGATCCAAACCAAAAGCGTCAGATAAGGGCTCCACGCCAAGGCGTCCAAGAAGTTTTTGACCCAGGCCGCCATCGAGCGCCTCCACGTAGACGACCGCTCCAAAACGCCTTGGGTCATGCAGTCTGAGCACACCCTGGTCGGTGACCAAATCCATATGGTCATGGGCACCCCGCTTTGGTAGTACCTGGTCAAAGCGAAGACTACCGGACATACCCAAGTGCAACAGCAAAAATCCCCGGTCTAGCACCAACAATAAATATTTGCCCCGGCGCTGTACCTCACCA
>JAURGS010000284.1 GCA_030833685.1 Rhodoferax sp.
GGCTGATGATCAACGGTATGGTCAAACAAGCCAAGGTATTTACCTTAGATGAGATCATGCGGCTTCCCTCGGTCTCGCGCTTTCATTTCATTGAGTGCGGCGCAAACACGGCAGTGGAATGGGGCAACGTGGCCGTGCCAACCGTGCAGTACACGCACGGCATGTTGTCTTGCAGCGAGTTCACTGGCGTGCCGTTGATCACCTTGTTGGAAATGGCGGGCGCTGACCTCACCAATGGCAAGTTTGTCCTGGCTGAGGGTGCTGATGGATCGTCCATGACCCGCACCATCCCCATGAGCCTGATCAAGTCTGGCGAGGTTTTTGTGGCCTATGGCCAGAACGGTGAGATGCTCAGGCCCGAGCAGGGCTACCCATTGCGCCTGGTCGTGCCTGGCATTCAGGGCGTGAGCTGGGTTAAGTACCTGCGCCGCCTCGAGGTGGGCGACATGCCGTATGGCACCAAAGACGAGGCGGTGCACTACATTGACCTGATGCCCAATGGCTTACACCGCCAGTACGGCGGTATTCAAGAGTGCAAAAGCGTGGTGACAACGCCCTCGGGCGGCCAGGTGCTGCTGGACAAGGGCTTTTACAACATCAGTGGCCTGGCATGGTCGGGCAAAGGCAAGATCAAAAAGGTTGACGTGTCGGTCGATGGCGGGCGCAGCTGGCGCACTGCGCGTCTGGAAACACCGGTTTTGTCCAAAGCGCTGACGCGCTTCAATATTGATTGGGTCTGGGACGGCAAACCCGCCATTGTCCAGAGCCGGGCGATGGATGAGACGGGCTTTGTTCAGCCCACCTACCAGCAATTGCGCGCAGTGCGTGGCACGCGCTCGATCTACCACAATAACGCAATTCAGTCTTGGCTGGTGCAGGAAAACGGCGAGGTGAAAAATGTTCAGATTTCCTAAGATCCTGCTGGCCTTGGCCGTGTTGACGGCGGGCTCGATTGTTTTGGCGCAGTCCTCATCTAAGTACCCTGGTGTGGGGCGTGCGGCAACCGACAAGGAAGTGGCCGCATGGGATATTGACGTGCGGCCAGACTTCAAGGGTTTGCCCGCTGGGTCGGGCTCGGTGGACAAGGGCCAGGAAATCTGGGAGGCCAAATGTGCTGGATGCCACGGCTTTTTTGGCGAGTCTGGCGAGGTCTTTAACCCCGTCATTGGCGGCGTGCAAAAAGGCGATCTGGCAACGGGGCGGGTCGCTAATCTAACCAAACCAGATTACCCGTCACGCACCACTTTTATGAAGGTGCCTACGATCTCCACGCTTTGGGATTACATCAACAGGGCCATGCCCTGGAATGCGCCAAAAAGCCTCAAGACTGACGAGGTCTACGCGGTGCTGGCCTTCATGCTCAACACCGCAGACATTGTGCCTGCAGACTTCGTGTTGAACGAAAAAACCATTCGCGATGTTCAGGCTCGCATGCCCAATCGCAACGGGATGACGACGGATCACGCGATGTGGCCGGGCAACGAATTCAAAGGTGCAGCCAAGCCCGACACGGCAAACGTGGCCTGCATGAAAAACTGCTCGCCTGAGCCCAAGCTGGCGTCATTTCTGCCTGACTTTGCCCGCAATGCGCACGGCAATTTGGCTGAACAAAACCGCCCCGTGGGTCCGAAAGGCGCAGACACGACGCAGCCTGAGCCCAAAGCAGGTGAAGCGTCACTGGCGGTGGCCGCCCCAGCGCAAAAACCCCAGCCAGCCCCAGCAGCGCACCCAGCCCTGGCTTTGATGAAAAACAATGGCTGTCTGGTCTGCCATGGCTTGAAGAACAAAATTGTTGGCCCAGCCATGAGCGATGTGGCCAAGAAATACCCGGGCAAGGTTGAATACCTGGCCGCAAAGATCAAGAACGGCGGCGCAGGTGTTTGGGGTCCCATCCCAATGCCGCCGCAGGCCTTGAGTGAAGCCGACGCAAAAACCATTGCGAGTTGGCTGGCCGAAGGCGCCAAATAGGCTAGTTCGACCAAAATCTTGTATCATCAACTCAGGATTAATTCCGTAACCATATAGGAGACACACATGCAAAATCGTCGAGAGACATTGAAGCAAAGCGCTGTGGTGGCCGGCTTGCTGGCTAGCACGGGCCTGTTCCCACAATTTGCGTTGGCGTTCAACGCTGACGCCTTCAAAGCCAAGTCGGCTGCGGACGTTTGCAAAGCATTGGGTGCCAGCGCACCGGTTGAGAGCAAGGACGTCACGATTGGTGGCCCAGACATCGCTGAAAACGGCGCAGTCGTGCCCTTTACCACAGCGACGACCATGGCTGGTGTTAAGCATATGCTGGTGCTGGTAGAAAAGAACCCTGCCGTTCTGGTGGCGCAGTTCAATGCAACCGACATGGTGGAGTCGAACTTTGCGATCCGTGCCAAGATGGGACAGTCTTCTGACGTCTACGCCGTGGCCATCATGAACGATGGCAAAGCGTATTTCGCCAAGAAAGAAGTCAAGGTCACGTTGGGCGGTTGCGGCGGTTGATGTGCTGCAACCCTTGATCTAAACCCACCAATTCAATAGCAGGAGATTTAAAAATGGCAGATCCAATGCGCATTCGTGCCCAAGCCAGTGGTGGCAAGACCACTGTTCGTGTACTCATGAGCCATGAGATGGAGTCGGGTCAGCGGAAAGATTCCGCGGGCAAGGTGATTCCGGCCTGGCATATCAACAATGTTCAGGCATCCCTGAATGGCAAAGTCGTGATGACAGCCGATTGGGGCCCCGCCGTGTCCAAAAACCCGTTTACTCAGTTCGTCATTAAAGGCGGCAAAGCGGGTGATAAGGTTGCTGTGACCTGGAAAGACAACAAGGGCGACACCAGAACCGACGAAGCGACGGTTTCTTGATTTTGGTTTAGGTTCTACAAGGCTGACCTTGCGTAGCCTTGTAGTGGTTATCATGTAAAAACAAGCCACTTTAAAAGTGGCGTCATCA
>JAURGS010000285.1 GCA_030833685.1 Rhodoferax sp.
AGGCCATCACCTTGCTGGAGTCGACACGTGCCGACCACCGCGAGCAAGCCGACGCTGTACTGAATCAACTGATGCCGCATACCGGTCAGGCCTTGCGAATTGGCCTCAGCGGCGTTCCGGGAGTTGGCAAGTCCACATTGATCGAAGCCCTTGGGCTGCATGTGATCAATCAAGGGCACAAGGTCGCGGTGCTCGCTGTTGATCCCTCCAGTAGCCTGTCTGGCGGATCGATTCTGGGTGACAAGACGCGTATGGAGAGGTTGTCGGTGCACGACAGTGCCTTCATTCGACCCAGTCCCAGTAGCGGGACGCTGGGTGGTGTCGCCGAGAAGACCCGCGAGGCGCTTTTGGTTTGCGAGGCTGCAGGCTATGACGTGGTGATTGTCGAAACTGTAGGCGTTGGGCAAAGCGAGACAGCGGTGGCCAACATGACCGATATTTTTGTTTTGATGCAGTTGCCCAACGCAGGCGACGACTTGCAGGCCATCAAACGCGGGGTGATGGAACTGGCCGACCTGGTGCTGATCAACAAGGCCGATCTAGACAGCGCGGCGGCCACCCGAGCGCGGGCGCAGATCACATCATCGCTGCGCCTGATGGGCTTACAAGGCCACCCCGAGCACTCGCCGCAAAGCAGGCCAGTCTGGCAGCCCAAAGTCGCTGAGATCAGCGCGCTCAAGGCAGAAGGGCTAGATGAGATCTGGGCACTTATTCAGCAATTCCAGTCGCACCAGATGAGCCATGGCTTTTGGCAAGAACGACGTCAGCGCCAGGCGCTGGCCTGGATGTGGGAACGCATCGAGGCGGGCTTGCGCCTAGACTTTAAAAGCCATCCGCAGGTGCAATCGAGCTTGCAAGTCTGTGCCCGCGAGGTACAAGCCGGACGTCTGGCAGCTTCTACTGCGGCGCGACAACTGTTGCAGGCGTTCGCTGTCGCGGCTGCAAGTCGGCAAAATTCTGGTGCTCAGCCCTAATGTTGAGCCAAGAGTCCATCGCGAGAATCGAAGCTTCGAATCGGTGGCGCACGGACAGGGTGGAGGCCTTGGATTTGCCGGATGGACGGGTCATCGTGAAAGGGCAGAGGAAACCCCGCGGGCGCCTGCGTTTTGCTCTGTTATCGCTGTTGGCATGCCTGACTCGAAATCCCTTGCTCAAAGCCGTACCCGCCCCGGGTGGCGCAGTGGCCCAAGCGACAGAGATTCGGCGCCTTAGAGCCCTGGGTGATGCCGGCGTGCGTGTTCCACAGGTCATTCATGTCGGCAAGAATTACTTCGTCATGACGCGAATTGAGGGCAATCAACTTGGTGCGCAGTTCAGCGCATCGTCGCTGGATGGTGTCGAAGCGGTCGGCCGCGGCCTGAAGGCCATTGGTCAATTACATGCTCAAGGACAATATCTGAGTCAGGCGTTTGCGCGCAATATTTTGGACTGGGAAGACCAGCTTTGGTTTGTAGACTTCGAAGATGATCCCCTGGAGGTTATGGACCTGCATGATGCCCAGGCGCGCGATCTGCTTGCCTTTATCTTGTCAGTGTTTTGGAGCGCAAAGCCTCAGACCGATCAGTTGATGGCGGTTTGGTGCAAGGCCATTGAGCGCATGTCGCCGGCAGTGATCGCCAGGGTTCGCCAGGCGAGTTCGGGGTTGTTGTGGCTGCGGTATTTGCCATCTCAACGCAGACCCTGGGGTCGGGACGTGGTCACTGTGCAGGCTATGGCTAGCTTCTTGAAGCTCTGGAATCTTCAGGAACTCGGGGCCGACTAATAGGAGATTGAAATGCATGAAATTTTGCAGCGGCTTGAGCAAAAGCGAGCCATGGCCCGTTTGGGTGGTGGCGAAAAACGGATCAATGCCCAGCATGGCAAGGGAAAACTGACTGCCAGGGAGCGACTCGAGGTGCTTCTTGATGAAGGCACCTTTGAAGAATGGGATATGTTTGTTGAACATCGCTGTACCGACTTTGGTATGCAGGACAACAAAATTCCCGGTGATGGGGTGGTAACCGGCTACGGCATGATCAACGGCCGTCTGGTCTTTGTCTACAGCCAGGACTTCACCGTGTTTGGCGGTGCGCTCTCAGAGGCGCATGCAGAAAAGATTTGCAAGATCATGGACCAGGCGATGAAAGTCGGCGCGCCGGTGATCGGTTTGAATGACTCGGGCGGTGCGCGTATTCAGGAGGGCGTCGCCTCGCTAGGTGGCTACGCAGAGGTCTTTCAGCGCAATGTGCTGGCCAGCGGCGTGATTCCACAGATTAGTTTGATCATGGGGCCTAGCGCGGGCGGCGCAGTTTACTCGCCGGCGATGACTGATTTCATCTTCATGGTGAAAGACAGCTCCTACATGTTCGTCACTGGCCCTGAGGTCGTGAAAACAGTGACCCATGAAGAGGTTTCTGCCGAAGAGTTGGGGGGCGCGCTGACGCACACCAGCAAAAGTGGTGTGGCAGACGGGGCTTTCGAGAACGATCTTGAGGCCTTGTTGATGGTGCGCAGGCTCTATAACTACCTGCCGCTCAATAACCGCGAAAAGGCGCCCGTTCGTCCCAGTGGTGATCCGATTGATCGGGTGGAAATGAGCCTGGACACGCTGGTGCCAGACAACCCGAACAAAGCCTATGACATGAAGGAGCTGATCGTCAAAACGGTTGATGACGGTGACTTCTTTGAAATTGCGCCGGACTATGCCAAGAACATCAACACGGGCTTTGCGCGCATGGACGGTCAGACGGTTGGCATCGTTGCCAATCAGCCGCTGGTGCTGGCGGGTTGTCTGGACATCAAGAGTTCAATCAAGGCTGCGCGCTTTGTGCGCTTTTGCGATGCCTTTGGCATTCCTGTGATCACGTTTGTCGATGTGCCTGGCTTTATGCCAGGGACCAGCCAGGAGTTTGGCGGCATCATCAAGCATGGCGCTAAGTTGCTGTATGCCTATGCTGAATGC
>JAURGS010000286.1 GCA_030833685.1 Rhodoferax sp.
TCTTGTACCAGTTCCTTTAATTGTTCAAAAAGAGTGTCTAATTGACTATTTAAACTAACAGCGTCATCACTTTTGCCTGTCAATCTTAATCTAACCATACAATAGGAGGGTAGGTAGGCTAATTTGATATTTTCGGGAAGATTTGTTTCACCGCTTGAATGTGATTCGCCTGCGACTGCCCCCACTGCGCGAGCGCAGAGAAGACATTGCTGACCTGACCCACCATTTCCTGGTGCGAAGTGCGGCGCAGCTTGGCGTCGATGCCAAACGCATTTCAGAGGGTGCTTTGGCGGCGATGGTTCGCTTCGACTACCCCGGCAACGTGCGTCAACTGGAAAACATTTGCCACTGGCTGACGGTGATGGCACCAGCGCAAATCATTGAACTCAAGGACTTGCCCCCGGAACTAGACGGTGTGCGTCAGACCGAAGCTCGCCCCCTGGCAGCGGCGGGATCGCGGGCTGCAGCACCGGACAGCGCGAACTTAAGGCCAGGCGTCGCAGAAGACTTGCCTGCGGCAGCAAGCCTTGCTGCCAGCGCGGAGGGCCTGTCTTGGGAAGCCCAGGTCCGCGCCTTGGCCAAAGACTTGTTAGCTGAGGAAAACACCGATGTCTGGAACCAGCTCTCTGAACGTTTTGAGGCCCAACTCATCTTGGCAGCGCTGGAGCACACCCATGGCCGGCGGGTTGAGGCAGCGCAAAAATTGGGGATCGGCCGAAACACCATCACGCGCAAAATTCAGGATCTTGGCCTCGACCGCAGCGACAGCTAGCGCCTGAAAAAGCGATACAGTTCTCGCTCGCGTTTTTCTTAGGGCGTGTGCCCGTTTTTCATTTGAAAGTGCCAAAAATGGCTGCCTACTTGGTTGTGGATACGCTGCTCGAGGACCCCCAGGCCTATGAAACCTATAAGCTCAAGGCCAAGCCGATTGTTGAAAAATACGGCGGCCAATACCTGGCCAGGGGAGGCGATATCAGCATGCTTGAGGACAATCTATGGTCTCCCTCGCGCATGGTGCTGATTCGCTTTCCCGACAAGCAAGCGGCGAACAGTTTTTATGGCTCACCCGAGTACCAAGCGGTGGCAGCGATCGGGCGCCAAGCCGCCAAACGAACCATATTTATTCTCGAAGGCCTTTGAGCACCGAGCGGCGCGCAATTGGCTTAGTCTGCCAGGCTCAGAACGACAGGTGCGTGGTCGCTGGGCCGCTCGTTCTTTCGGGGTTCTTTGTCGATCAGGCAGGCTTGGACTTGGGGCTTTAGGTCGGTGCTGACCAGGATGTGATCAATGCGCAGCCCCCGGTTACGACGGAATGCAAAATCGCGGTAATCCCACCAGGAGTAGCTTTTTGGGGGTTGCTCGAAAAGCAGATGGGCATCATGTAGGCACAATGCCACCAGGGCCCTGAGCTGGTAGCGTTCTTCCTCAGTGCAGTGGATTTGGTCGCGCAGGCCCTGTGGGTCCCACACATCGGCGTCGTCAAAGGTGATGTTGAAGTCGCCCATCAAAGCGAACTCTGCGTGGCTTTGTAGTTCTGTTCGCAGCCACCGTCGCAAAGCCTCGAGCCAGGCCATTTTGTATTCAAATTTGTCGGAGCCTGGTGCCTGCCCGTTTGGGAAATACGCGCCCACAATGCGAAGATCAGGCTTGCCGGTTCGCGCAAAGCTGGCACTGATCACGCGGGCCATATCGTCATCAAAGCCAGGAATGTTTTTAATCACCTGCTGCGCCGCAGATTTAGAGATCAAGGCCACCCCGTTATAGGTTTTTTGCCCGAACCACTGCGCCTGGTAGCCGGCTTGGGCAAAGGCTTGGGCAGGAAACTTGTCGTCGGTGCACTTGAGCTCTTGCAAGGCCAGCACGTCCACCGGGTTGGCCTCCAGCCAAGCCAGCACCTGCGGCAATCGCACGGGCAAAGAGTTGACGTTCCAGGTGGCAAGTTTCATCATCGCCCCTAGGGCAAAAAAAAGCCGGTCAGGGGATTAACCCGACGACGCGTGGCAGGCCGTTCTCAATCGAACATATCTGGCTGGGTGACCACCAAATCATCCCAGATCGGCTGGAAATGCAACCAACCGATGTAGTCACTGCCCACATGGGTTCGGCTGTAACGTGCTTTTTCTGGTGGCAGCATCACTGGCGTGCAGCCGGTCGCTTCGACCATCAGCTGTTGCTTGCAGCAGCGCTCTAGCGCCATGAACCAAAAAGCTGCAGATTCAATACTGTGCCGGCTGGCGGTCAACAAGCCATGGTTTTGGTGGATAGCGGCTTTGACGTTTTTGAATGCATCGGCTACCGAATGGCCCGCCTGGACTTCAACGGCCACTTTGCCAGCTTCAGCGCCGATCACTGCGTGGTCCTCAAAAAAGGCGCAAGCGTCCTGTGTGATGGGATCAAGTGCTTTGCCCAATGAGGCGAACGCGGTACCGTACACCGTGTGCGCGTGGCACATGGCCACAATGTCCTGGTGCGCCTCATGCACTGCAGAGTGCAGCACAAACCCTGCTCGGTTGATGGCGTGGCGACCTTCCACCACCTTGCCTGTGTGGTCGGCCAGGATGAGGTTGGAGACTTTCACCTGGTTAAAGTGCACAGCCATCGGGTTGGTCCAGTACAGCTCTGGACGCTCTGGATCTCGAATGGTGAGGTGGCCCGCAAAGCCATAGTCAAAACCCTGCAAAGCGAATGCACGACAGGCGCCGACCAGGCGTTCTTTGAGATGCCTTCGTTCCTCTGCCGATGAAGAAAAGGTCGGACGATCCGGAAAAATCAATCCAGGTTGCTCGGGTTGGTAAATGGATTCGCGCCCATCGGGCAAAAGTCCAGCTTGATGTTCACGTGGATTGACGGCATTCATAGGGTTTTGATTGATACGACAAATAAGAACACAGACTTTACAACAGGACCGGTGCCTTGTCGGGGCGCCTTCTCG
>JAURGS010000287.1 GCA_030833685.1 Rhodoferax sp.
CAACATGGCTGACATGATGTTGACTTCGTCATCGTCTGTCAGCGCCAAAAACAAATCCATATCGCCGACGTTTTCGTCGGTGAGCAAGTCTTCATCTGTCGCATCGGCCTGCAAAACCAAAACATCGCTGGGCAACTGCGAAGCAAGGTACTGGCAGCGCTCATGGTTGCGCTCAATGATCTTGATCTCACACTGGGTAAACAGGCTGCGCGCCAGGCGCAGACCCACGCGCCCACCCCCGGCAATCATCACCCGGCGAACCTCGGGTTCTTCCTGGTGGATGGCGCCCAATACCAAGCGAATCTTGTCTTTTCCGGCCAGCACAAAGACCTCGTCACCGGGCAGGATACGCAGCTCCGGCGTGACCGCCAGCTCCACTTCGCGGCGGTAGACAGCCACAATTCGCATCGGCATTTCTGGAAACTCGTCCCAGAACTCACCAATGCTGTATTTCACCAAGGGGCTGCCTTGCGTGGCCAGGGTGGCAATCAAGTGCGCGCGGCCCCGAGAAAACTGCAAGACCTGCAAGGCCTCTGGATAGTCAATGATTTGGTGGATATAGCGCTGCACGGACTCTTCGGGGCAGATCACATGGTCAACCGCAAACCCGGTCTTGTCGAGCAATTCATCGCCCTCTACAAAATCACCCGAGCGAAGACGGGCAATGGTCGAGGGAATGTGAAAGACCGAGTGCGCCACCTTGCAGGCCACCAGGTTGGTCTCGTCTTTGGCCGCGCAGGCAATGAACATGTCTGCATCTTCGGCGCCTGCACGGCGAAGAACCGAGGGTTCAATGCCGTTTCCGGCCACACCGCGCAGATCAAGCCGCGCCTCTAAATCACGCAAGCGCCCGACATTGGTGTCCACCACCGTAATATCGTTTTGCTCGGACAACAAGCTCTCAGCCACGCTTTCACCCACGCGACCAGCGCCCAAAATCATGATGCGCATAAAAACATCAGCCCCATCCAAACCTGGGGCTCCTCCAGCCGGAAAGTATCGCACGGCAGCTGCACCGATGCACCCATAAGCCCCTGCCCAGCCGTGGTGCGCGCCACTTGAATCCTGAGGCTTTGATAGCATCTAAGCTGTTCAAGGACAGAAATCAGCCAAAGTCCAAGGCCAGCATGCAAGCAAAAGACCACTACGCGACATTGGGCCTAAGAAGCTCTGCTTCAATTGCCGACATAAAAAAAGCCTTTCGGCAGCTCGCCGCACAGTACCACCCGGACAGAAACCCATCGCCGCAAGCGCCGGCGCTGTTTCGCTCAGTCCAGCAGGCCTACGAGGTTTTGAGTGATACCGATGCACGCCAGGCCTACGATCAGAATCGTCAACGCAATTTGCTAGATGACCCATTGAGCACGGCACGCCAGATTTGGCGCGAACACCTGGCTCACCTGCGCTGAGCCGCACACCCTCGAAAGACCCACCATGAGCATGTCTGCCTATTTCAGAGCCCTGCACGACGGCTACCAGTCCGAAATTGAAGACCTGACCGAGGACTCGGACGGGGTCAACGTGTTGAAGCAGCGCTTGCTCGAAAAACGCAGCCAGGTCACGTTTCTGGTTCAAATGATCGAAGCCAGCCCAGAAATGGTGGCCAGTGTTTTTCACGGCACTTTTCATTTTGAGTCGCCCGAAGCCATGGAAAAGCTGCTGCGTCTTGAAGCCGATGAACTGCCCGATTGGCCAGAGCTCGCCCACGCGGCGCAACTCAACCCCACCGGCAAAGAACTGGCCAAAACTTTTTTACAGGAACCACGCGGCGCCTGGTTTCTTACCGTGGCTGCGGCGCTGGAATACCTTTATCAACGACCGACGACGCCCCACCACGTTGGACTTGCACGCCACGCGCATGAGGCACACACCAACGATAGCGACGAGGGACATACCCGCACGCGCCGCGCGCACGATCATGACCACGGCCATGACTGGGACCCGGACGACGATCACGGGCACGCCCACGACGCCGACCATGACGAAGCCTCACAAGACTGGCTCGAAGGCCAGGGCTTCGATCGCAAAGAATAACTACGCCCCCACTGCGACACTGCCATGAACCATCTTGCGTTGATCGAGAAGACCCAATCGTTAATCGCGGCCGGCGATATTTCTGGAGCCGAGGCCGCATTGGTTGAACTGGCCGACACCCAAGGCGACAACGCACTTGTGGAAGTGCTGGCTCAGCTGCCTGCCAAAGACGTGCTGGCCGTGATCCGTGAATACGACAGCTCCAAAGATTCGATCATTAACCTGATGCTCACGCCAGAGCAGTTCGCACGGGCTGTTGTCATTGAAAAGCAGTACCGCGACCTGACGCGGTCTCATTTGCGCGGCATGATGAACGGCATTATTTTTCGCGCGGGTGCAGACCCCGTCGAATTTCTGAGCGCAATTGGCGACCTTGAAGGTGGCAGTGAAGCGCTGGCTGACTATTTCGACGAAAAGTGGAGCCGTGTCGAGGCTTTCGCTCGAACGGGCAGCTTCGATGCCGCCGATGACGACGGCGACATCGTCGACGAAGAAGACCTTCGCAACAACGCCTGGGCTCGGCCCAAGATCGATCGTGACGACGTGGCCGACCAGGACTGGATGGAAATGGCCTGGCTGCTGCGCTATGAAATGCCCGATCTGTTCATCGAAATGCTCCTGGTGCTCAGGGCCAAGGCACAGGCCTTCGAGCTCGGACAAGACGCACCTCCAAGCGCATCAGACGACGGCAAGGTGGAAACCCGTGACACGGACCTGGGGCGCACAACGCCTGCGGCGATAGACCCGGACGAAGAATCCGCGATCTGATGACCACCTCGGCGCCCCCCAGCCAAGCCGCGCCAGCTGGGCACTCACCGGCTCTGTCCCTGTTTGATGAGCGTTCTTTTTTCGAAAAAGCGCTGCGCTACGGGCTAGCGCATGGGGTG
>JAURGS010000288.1 GCA_030833685.1 Rhodoferax sp.
AGCGCTGGGGTCTTTGTATACACGCCGCTGTAAGGCAGTATCATCCGGCTCAAAAAAAGAGCGTGGGCTCGGGCTTGGGCGCAGCAAATACTTTGGTTAGATCCAGCGGGGCGCTTGGAGAGCTCGGATGCTCGAGCCGGTGATGCAGGAGAAAAATAGTTGGTCGGTACAGTACAGCCCGGTTGATTGCGACGGGGCGTGACACCACAGACCGTAAATCAGTTGGTCAGCTACCTCATTCGGGATGCCATGACACAGGTGGGCGATGGTTTAGCTAAAGGGGTTTTGCAGGCGCCGCGCGACCCGGCCCTCGCACGCGCGGCTGAAGTCAACGTCAACCACCTGGCGGCGGTGCTGATGCGCATGACGTTGACCACGATTGTGATCGCCGTCATGGTGGTGATGTTGTGGGCCATAGGTGTGACGGTGACCGAATCCGATCGGCGACCGTTTGCTGCCTTCTCACCCCTAGCGCTCGTGCTCCCTGCTGCATTGGCGTTTGGCGTTTTTTTTGGGCTGTTTGCGCTTAGAAAGTCCCAGCCCGCCTGGGCATTGGTCTTTCATGTCGTGGTGCTGGTGCTGACGACCGACTTTATTGCGAGGCAGGTTGTCAGTAGAGGGGTGGACTTGCTTACGCCCTGGTATGGCTGGGCATGGCCTTTGTATGGGATGCTCTTGGCCAACACGGTGGCAGCGGCGTGTCTGCTTTGGCCGCATCGTGCTAGATGGTGGCATAAATGGTGGCAGGCTGCAGGTGGGCTGGCTTTGGTGGCCATGCTGGCTTTCTTGGGTGGCAGGAATCTGGTGCAAGCGGCCCCAGACCAAGCGACGCAGGCTTCATGGGCGCTCAAGTTCACAGGCTTGGTGCTGGCTTGCCTTGCGGTCTACGTCGCATCTGCATTGCGGGTACAGGCAGGCTTGCAGGGCCAATCTTCCGTGTGGGCTCGGACTCGCCTGCTGTACATCGCGTTCGCTTCGGCAGTCGGATACGTCATCATCGCTATCCTGATCTTGATTGCCATCCCAGCACCTGCTGCGTTTGTTGCGCCGTTGTGGCAAGCGACTCTAGTAGGCAGCGCTGGACTGACCCTGGTTTCGCTTGGCTTCTTGTTCATCCGCCAGTTGGTGCACAGGGCTTTCCTGTTGGCCTTGACTACTGCGTTGGTCTCGGTTTTAGCCCTGGGGCTGGTGGGCGACGCGTTAGCGCCTGCGTTGGCTGTGCTGGCCATGGTACTTCTTGTGCTTCCGGGAGTTTGGGTGGCGCGTTCGGTGCTGCTAGCCGTGGGCCTGCTTGCCCTGTGGACAGGGGGGGACTCTTTCTCCAAAGAGGCTCTTTGGTTTTTTGGTTGTTCAGCGATGACCGCACTTGGCTTGTTGGGCCATCACCTTGCGGCACTGGATCATGTCGCAGTCCGCGCTAAGGACGGACAAGCACAAGCCCCTGCAGATTGGGCGAACAAAAATCGCTGGCATGCAGCTGTCTTGAGCGCAATTCTGGTTGCCGCGCTTGGTACCACGTCGGTGCTCACCGCTGCCCGCAATGCGGCTATCACGCGCGCCGAGAACAGTGAATTGTTCGCCAATGCCAGCCTTGCTGAAGCTGTCAAGGAATTACGCCATATTACGCTCGCAACTGAAATGGCGGCCCTTGAAATCGCTGACCTTCGTGGTCGCAAAGATGCGATTTCCCGCTAAGACTGGTTTTCCATAGCGACGATTTTGCTTAAATTTTTGGAAGACGATGTTCGGCTAGCCTGGGTGCGCGACGACGCAGTGGTCCGTGCCCAACCCGTCCAAGGGCTTGGTCTTGCTGTGGGCGCTACGCTTTCGTCCGCGCCAGAGGTGCAGGCCCTGGTAGCTCGGGCACAAAGCAGCCAGACCATTGCCTGGAGCTTCGTGACGGGTCCTGGTGCCATCACGCGCAGCCTGTTGCTGGCGCGCCCCGTCTTTGTTGGTGAGCGCTTCGTCGGGGCGGTGCTGGCATGGGTTGATCCGAATCGATTCGTCCAGAGCCTGGGGCTGGAGTTTGGCAGCGCGATGGCGCGTGTGGCAATTGGAAAGAGCCAAGATTCATTGGAAACCGTCTGGCAAACACCAGACTTTGCCTCCAGCCGGGACAATTGGCTGTACCCAGCGCGTGCCGCGACAGGCGTGGTTGATTTCGGGGCTCGTACGCCTGAGTTTTCTGGGCCATTGGTGCAGGTAAAGGTGAGGCCCAGGCCCGACAACAGCCTTCTCCTCGCACTTCAACTGGTGCTGGCCTGTGCCTTGGTCATCGGTGTGTTCGTGTTTGTTGGTCTGGGCAGAGCTGACGTTGAGCGAAGACGCCTGGCTTTGCGCGCGGAGCGAGAGCAACTGCTAGGCGTGATGGATCAAAGCCTGGTGGGCCAGACGCTTTTTGATTCAAGCGGGCGGCGGCGCTGGAACAATCCCAGGGCCGCCAGTCAGGTGGGGCTGAATATGGCGCAGAGCGAGCACTACGATGAGCTTGTTTCATCCCTCAATGTTTTTGATCTTCCCCACGTTCAAATGGAGGGCCGAGCCGATCAGGTTCGCCAGTTGTTTGAGCGCGGCGGTACCTTGACTTACGAGTACGCTGGACCAGGACGTTGGGGGCAAGCAGTGGACGCTCAGTTCACCTACAGCCGGGTGGACGTTGCCGGCGAAGCGCTGGTGCTGATGCAAACGTTGGATTTGCGTGAACTGCATGCCCATGAGCGCGAGATACAGGCGCAACAAGCCCTGGCCGATCAGCGGCGCATCGAGGCTGAGGCAGCGGCTGACCTGGCCCAAGACTTGTACGACAACGCGCCCTGCGGCTACCACTCTTTGGACAGCCAGGGCCGGGTGATCAGCATGAACCGCACCGAGCTGGGCTGGCTGAAAAAAACCAGCGAAGAGGTGGTT
>JAURGS010000289.1 GCA_030833685.1 Rhodoferax sp.
GCGCTCAAGATGCCGCGCGATGTCAGGGATGCAAACAAATATGGTTGCGGCAATCGGTAAAAACAGATATTTTTGAACCGTTGCCAGGGGTGCCGTCATGGCTGACGGCTGAGATCATACCCTTATTACCTGATCTGGATCATGCCAGCGTAGGGAGCGTGAAAGCAACGGACGCCCTGCACCAGTGCAGACCCAAGCCCGATGCCGCATGCTCCAGGGCGTCGGCGTTTTGGAGGCTTTGATGTTCACGCGGCGTTTTTGTCTGATTCTTCCAGCACTTGTTTGCGCGCTAAGCGTTTCGTTTTCTGCCTATGCAGAAAACGAACTGCGCGTCATGGTGCATAGCTCGTTTTCCCTGCCCAAGCCGCTGCTGGCTCAATTTGAGTCGCGCTCGGGCGTCAAACTGGCTTTAATCAAGGGTGGTGATGCCGGTGAAATGCTCAACAAGCTCATCTTGACCAAGGCCAACCCAGTGGCTGATGTGGTCTACGGCGTGGACAACACCTTGATGGCCAAGGCCATCTCCGCCGGTGTCCTGGCGCCCGCACTGCCAGAGGCCATGCTTGACAAGCAACTGGGCCTTGGTGCGTCGCTGGCAGCTGTGGACTACGGTTACGTCAATATCAATTACGACAAGGCGACAGTGGCCGCTGGCAAACAGGCTTTGCCCAAATCCCTGGAGGACTTGACCCAGCCTGCTTACAAAGCCTGGCTGGTCACCCCCAATCCAGCGACCAGCAGCACGGGGTACGCCTTTTTACTGGCCACGATTGCAAGCATGGGGGAAGAAAAAGCCTTCGCCTGGTGGGCCCAGATGCGTGCCAATGGCCTGAAGGTGACCAAGGGTTGGAGCGAAGCCTACTACACCGAGTTCTCGCGCAACAAGGGTAAGTACCCCCTGGTGGTCAGTTACGCCACCAGCCCCGCAGCCGAGGTTTTCTACAGCAAGACGCCCATCACGGAGTCACCCACGGGCAGTCTTAACCTGCCTGGTGGCGTTTTTCGGCAGGTCGAGGGTGTTGGCCTGGTTTCTGGCGGCGCGCAAACAGAGGCGGCCCTGAAATTCATGGGCTTTATGTTGTCGGATGAAGTCCAGCAGGCCTTGCAAACCACGATGTGGATGTATCCCGCTAAGCCGAGCGTCCCGCTTGCACCTGTCATGAAGCATGCGCAGCAGCCTGAAAGCTACGCGCAGATGGAGCCAGCGCGCATCGCAGAAAAAGGTGCGCAGTGGGTAGCGCGCTGGACGCAGGTGGTGCTCAAGTAAATGCCAACTGGGCGCTACCGCCTGAGCGACTCGCTGGCCTTGTGGCCAGCCTTGGTGGTGGTGTTGATGTTGGTAGCACCTTTGGCCAGGTTGCTACTTGAGGCCCTGCGCATGCAAGGCCCGGGTATGGAGGCCATCAATCTCTGGCACCCCTGGCAGGACGCCTACTTGCGTTGGCGTCTTCTTTGGTCCTTGGCCCAGGCGGGCATCACATGTGTGTTATCCCTGGTGATGGGTCTGCCCTTGGCGTGGGTGCTGGCACGTTTTGAATTTGCCGGGCGCACGCTGGTTCTGCGCTTGTTGATGCTGCCCTTCGTGGTGCCAACCCTGGTGGCTGCTTTGGGTGTTCTGGCGCTTTGGGGTCCTTCCGGTGTGTGGGGCGCAGCGTTGGACGGTGCGTTGGATGACACGCCCTGGCTTTTGCTTTACGGCAATCTTTTTTTCAATTTGTGCCTGGTTGTGCGCGCTGGCGTGGATGGCCTGTCCCGGGTTAACCAGTCGCAGCTGGCTGCAGCGCGTTCGCTGGGTTGCACGCCCTGGCGGGCTTTTTGGCGTGCCGAGTGGCCCACGGCGGCGCCTTGGCTGATGTCTGCGCTGTGCCTGGTTTTTCTGTATTGCTTCTCGGGCTTCGGGCTTGCCCTGATTCTGGGCGGTCAGCGTTTTGCGACGGTCGAGGTTGAAATTTATAGCCTGGTTGCCTACGAACTTCAGTTGGCTTCAGCCAGCGTGTTGGCACTGTGGACACTGCTACTCACCGGCGTAATTGCGCTGGCCTACGCCTATCTGGAGCGCGGACTTTCTGCGCCCGTGACCTACACACCCGTTCCGCGGCACAGACCCCAGGGCTGGGGTCAGTGGCTGGCGCTGCTCGCTACTCTGGCTTGGCTGGGTCTGATCTGTGCCTTGCCGGTTGCCGTGGTGTTTTGGCGTGCATGGTCACTGGGCTGGGAAGCCTGGGTGTTGGTCATGGATGAAGAGGCCATGATGGCTTTAGGCAATACCTTGCGATTTTCATTGGTGGCGTTGGTGCTTGCCACTGTTTTGGGTCTGATGCATGCCATGGCTTTGCGCGGCTGGGTCTGGTGGCGCGCGACTGCGTTTTTCCCTTTTGTGATCTCGCCGGTGACAGTGGCGTTTGGTTTATTGCTGCTGTACCCTTCGCTGACGGCCTCTCTGGGGCTTTTGCTGATGGCCTATGCCGTTTTGGCCTACCCCTTTGTGGCCAAGTCGGTGGCTGCAGGGCTGGATGCCTTGCCCGAACAGCAGGTGCAAGCGGCTCGTACCCTGGGTGCATCGGCCTGGAGCGCGTTTTGGCGTGTGACCCTGCCGCAGCTACAGCCCGCGTTGCGCCGAGGCATGGCCTTCGCAGCCGCTACAGCGCTCGGTGAATTCGCCGTAACGCTGTTTCTGTCGCGCCCGGAGTGGACCACCCTGACCACGCTGGTATACCAACGCTTGAGCCGTCCCGGGCAAGCGAATTTTGATGCCGCGATGATTTTGTCGTGCGTACTGATGGTGGTGGCCTTGTTGGCCTTCGCGTTGATTGAGTGGTCGGCAGCGCCAGACGAATCGGCGCAACACGCAAAGACGGGCAGGGCGGGTGCTGCTGCTTACGGCCGCTCGGGGGCGCGCC
>JAURGS010000028.1 GCA_030833685.1 Rhodoferax sp.
ATACGCTATTAAAAATTCAATCACGATTCAACTCCGAAATGTTCTCGAATTCTGTGTTCAATCTTTACTGCCACATCAGCATTGAGTTCTGCCTGGTCCCACATCGCATACGGAACACTGATACATTCTTTCATAATCAACTCGGCAAACTTTTTGCAGAATGCAGGATTAGGTTCAATTCGATATCGTTGATCCTCTGGATATTCTGCTGTATCAAACGCTTGGTCGGCAAGTTCTTTAATTCTTTCGTTCATTCTTTAACTCCGAAATGTTCTTTAATCATAGCCGCATAGTGATGAGGTCCTGGATTTACATAGGCCATTGCTAAACATTTATCAGCACATTCCTGCACAATCAAATCGGCGAACTTTTCTAGTTTGGTATGTTGTCCATCTGGATTGTAGACTAGTAATCCAGCGTCTCTTGCAAGTTTTTTAATTCGTTTGTTCATTCTTCAACTCCGAAATGTTTTGCAATTCTTCCGGTATCGCTCTCCTAGAAGAGTTTCATTAGTAGTTCCATTGTTCCTGCTTCCGTGGTGGTGAGCACGATCTGCTTGGTCTTGCGCCACCGTGCCCACGCTTTGCACGCAGGGCACCCTCGATGTTTTTCGCGACATGGGTGTCCCCAGTACTGCACCATCACTGACCTGCTCACCTCGACCTGCACCACATAAGTTTTAGTCCCCATCGTCAAACACCTCTAACAATGCCTTCTTTGCTTTCTCCATCCACCAGAGGGCTGTTCCCCCGTCAGATTTAGACGATGAGAAATACAGATTCCCGTGAAAATCTTCTCCGATAACCATGACATACGCAGGCTTGGCTTCGATAGCTGCTTGCAGTACACGCTCCACATCCAAGTCCAGCGTGGTGATTACTGGAAGGACGGTTACGTTGTCGATGAGCTTCATGTGTTCTCCTTCTCAATCTCCACAGAGTCAATAAACTGCGCCAGCGCATGAACACACGGCAATATCAGGTCGCGGCAAATATCGTCGTTTACCTGCCGGTCAGTCATGCCCTGCGCTAACAGTTTAAGCGCCCCGATGCGCTCGCTGACCACCGTATCAAGCCGGTCAAAATCAAGACGTTTTACTGTTTCAATGTTTTTGTAGTTCATACATCCTCCGCTATTTTTTCCGCTTGCTTCAATATTTCCTTGATCTCAAGGCCGTCAGCATCGTTCTGCTGAGGCCAGCAATTTAGCCCGCGTTTGAGACAAGCGATTACCGCCAACGTCAATTCAATTTTCATTTTGTATCCTTTTTTCGGCTAAGAACGCCTTCAATTGAAGCAATCCTAGAGCTACCGGAAAATCTGGATGCTGCTCTGCTGTGTTAAGCGCTTCACGCAGCGCTGCAAGTATTTTGTCATTGTTGCTCATTTTTCAATC
Organism: Rhodoferax sp.; assembly: GCA_030833685.1. Lineage (GTDB taxonomy): Bacteria > Pseudomonadota > Gammaproteobacteria > Burkholderiales > Burkholderiaceae_C > Rhodoferax. The sequence goes on from JAURGS010000028.1 coordinate 1,396, forward strand.
CTCCCGTATTGAACCAGGCGGTATTTATCCAGCAATCCACTCTGACGGCAGATACTCAATGCTGTGCGGCCGTCTTTGCGGCTTAATTTTGGATTGACGACTGGATACCAGCATCCATCATGCAACACTTCAACAACCCATAATATTTTTGTCATTTTTAGACTTTTAAAATTGTATTTCGTCGTCAATATCAGCAAAAGTCTTAAGCTCTTTTTTGGGTTCTGTTTTTTGCTCTACGGGCTGCGATGCTTTTGCCAATTCCAAAACTTTCGCTTGAAACGCCGAATTGATATACGCGTGGTTCCAGTATTTGCCAGTAGCCGCATTCTTTGTGCTTGGCATGGAGACAAACTCGCCTTTCTGCGACTGCTGAATCCTGCAACCCTTCAATTCCAAGAACGCATCCTTGCCTTCCGACGAATGCAAATTGATGTTAAAACTCCGGTCGTGCCAGACGATTGAAATGTGCATTATTTAACCTTTTTGAGTTGAGATAACATTTTGTCTACAGTGTCCAAAAAGGCGACGACCGCAGTTTCCAGTTCAAGAATACGCGCTGAATCGCGTTTGAAACGAACAACGAACAATTGTAAATGTTCAGGCAAATCAGGACGAAAACTAACAAAATCGCACCAGTCCAGACCTGTGCAAGCCATCTGCCACATCATCTGATTTTTGTATCCTGCCGGGACTACTCCGGCAATCAAGTAAGCCAGATGCGTTGCCACCTTCGGGCACTTGATCTCTACCAGCCCCGAATTGCCTACCAAACCGTCAGGTGAGGCACCAGCGCGTTCGATGGTCGGATGGATACATAACCCCACCTCATCAACACTAAACCCTGTCTCGGCCTCATACGCTGATCTAGCGAGGGGTTCGGTTTCGGTGCCGTATTGCATGTGGACGTTGGTATAGTCCGAACCTTGAGGCTTGCCGGTAAGGATTTCAGCGACGAGCTGTGCCTGGTAGTCCCGAAATCCCGCTGTTTCGGGCTTCATCAGGACGTTGGAAATCATGCTTGCTGTAACCCGTCCGGCACGAGCTGCGAGCCATTCCGGTGTCCCCTGAACTGCGTCTATAACTTTCATGCTGCCGCCAATTCAACTTTGCGCTTGTTTTTAGCATTGGTAAGGGTTGCCATTGCCATCGAGTCCTGCCCCGTCTGAGCCGCTTTGTAGGCCGTTTTGAAGGCTGTTTGAAGATCATCAAGCGTGGCGGCAGCGTGGAATGCTGAAATGTGGTCTGTGCAATCCATCGTCGGCTTGGGTTTTGCGGCGCTGGCTGCGTTGCCATCGTCGTCCTCAGGTGCCACTCCAACCGCAGCAGACAGGCTGTAGCGGCGAGCATAAGTAAGTGCGCTACCGTAGCCCTGCGCGTCAATCTTGCTTACCGGCAGGGACAGGATGCCGCAGGAAATCCATTCGCCGGATGAATGCAGCAGAGTTGTTTCAACGCGCACTTCGTCTTTGTCTGACGGCTCTACGGTCTGGATGTAACTCAGGCCATTGGCGCTAAACGCGGCTCGGATGGCTTCTACAACGCTGGCAAGGTCGGCGTAGCGGCTTTTGAAAAATGGGTTTGCGGAGTCTTTAAGCGCTCCTTTCATTATGCCCTGAGCCTGAGCCAGTGCTGCTGCCAGTCCTGCTATTGATTCTGATTTTTTCATACAATCCTCAAAGTGAAAACAAGAAAAACAAGAAAATCCACAGTCCCGCTGCTGTCAAAATAGTCCCGGCAACAGCCTCAACGATTTCAAGAAAACTCATACTTCCTCCGCGTATTCAGCGGCAAGGTCTGCCACAATATCCGAGTTTTTAAAGTGCTTTTTAAGCATTTCTTTTATTGTTTCCTGCTCGCGCTGGATGCGGTCTGATACATCGCTTCCAGTAACGCAGCCGATATACATTTCAAGGAAGTAACTAGGGTCGCGTTCTTCCAGCAGGAAATCGTAAAGATCAAACTCTGATTTTTTGAATTTGCCTTTGACCGGTTGCGGCCACATTCCGCAGTCCATTACGGTTTCCACCACGCCTTCCAGCGCCAGCTCGTAATGCCGAGCCGTGGGCTTGGCAGGTTGGCCGGGGTAGCAACGCGGGCAATCTTCTGCTCCGCACATGCAGCGTTCGGGGGCGCTCATGCTGCCACCGCCAGCGTGACAACAGGTTGCACCGAAAACTGCGAGGTAAATTTCGAAACCGCTATGTCGCGCTGGTCGGGTGTCAGGCTCAATTGATCTTTGTCTGCATTGCCCCACGTTTCTGTTTTTGTCGCGTTAATCAAAAACCAGTCCGACGATCCGCGCTCGATTGTGTAGGTGTTGACAATGCGCGAATATTTGTAAGCACTTGGCACATTACCACCGGACATGCCAGATGCTTTCGCACCAGCGCGGTCTTTTTTTGCGATGCCGAATTTTTCGAGACGCATTTCCATTAACTCGGAAAGCTCAAAAATATGCTTGTCGTGCGCTGTGTGCGACAACGATTTGCCGTTGATTTCTCCGAGCAGGATGTTGATGGCGCGGCGGTTTGCTTCTACAATTTTGATTTTCATTTCTATCTCCAAGTATTTGCCAGAGTCGCTCTGGCGGCGTATTCCGAAACCCCCGCGTGGGCAGGGGCAAAGGAATGATTAGTTAATTTAAAAAAGAAACTCCTGCTTCAACATACATGCGAAAAGTTGATTTAGCGCATTGCAATTTATTTTCTGCATCGCATGAATTGCCTATTGAGTTGGCGATTGCTTCAGCGCGGTCAAAACCAGCGGGAACAGTTAGCTGTTCTGCCCATACATAAAATTCTTTGCGTTCTTGATATGTCATTTTGTTTATCCTGGTGGTGGTGCGTTTGCAAGCTGGTATGTAAAGGATTATAATGCGTCCAGCAGCATTTGCAACATTTATTTGCAAATAATATAAGATATATTTATATTTTAATGAAATCAAAGGGTTACGTATGAAAACTAACGACGTTCTAACGCATTTTGGTGGGAAACGAGCGACTGCGGAAGCGCTTGGGCTATCAACGCAGGCTGTTCAAGCGTGGAAAACGATCATTCCGCAAAAGCAGGCGTGGCGCATCGACCGGCTGACAAACGGGGTGTTGAAAATCGACGAGGCACTATATGCAACAGGCAGGAAATATGATTGATCTAAAAGACCAATTTGCTTTGGCGGCGATGGCTGCACTTTTACAGCGCACATCAAACTCTATTCCGGACTATGCTGATGTTGCAAATTACGCTTGGCATTGCGCGGAATTTATGATGAGCGAACGGCAGAAACGTATTGATCTTGCTGCGCTGAACGAAAAAAGAAACAACAGCGACATGCGAACGCTGAAGTTATCAACGAGGCTGCATTACGCTTTGCTGTCAGAGGATTTGTACACGATTGCAGACATCTGCGCTTACACCGAAAAAGAGATTCTGAAAATCCCAAACATCGGTCGCACACAGCTCGCGCATTTGATAGCGGCTTTGGCTGCCGTTGGTGAAAAATTGGCAGTGCCAGGTGAAAAATGACACGCACACTTGGCGGCTTACTGACTGGCGCGAATATCGAGACAAATGCAAAACAAACACGCAGGTATGCGTGAGGCATGTACCAGTTGGGCATAAATTCCTGCTGATACGCTCAAACGAAGAATTCATAATGATGCAAATCAGGCACAAAACACCATCAGGAACAGAATACGTGGTTAGAAGGATAGGGGAGACTATCGACAGAACCTTACATCATTCCTGCCACGTAGTTTTGTTCGGAAAACAATGGACTGCCTCGGCTGCAACTTGATTGAAACCTCGCCGGTCACACTGCGCGACGGTCGCATCGTCTGCTCATCCTGCGAGTGCTGGCGGTTCGAGTGCGAGGCTCGGCATGTGCTAACAAAGCCGGACGTTGAAAAACGCGATTACCTGGAAGCCATCGGCAAGAAGCGTGGCGAGGCAGCGCGGCAGGAGCTGCGGGAAGAAATGATAGCTTTACACAAGATGAAAACTACTTAGATGCGTAATTACTTTGATAAGAAGGTAGTGGGATGAGAGTCTTAATAGCCTGCGAATATTCTGGCCGAGTCCGTGATGCGTTTATTGCACTTGGACACGATGCCATGAGTTGCGACCTTTTGCCAACGGACACTCCTGGACCGCATTATCAGGGCGACGTATTCGATGTGATCGGCAACAACTGGGATTTGATGGTCGCACATCCACCATGCACACATTTATCTGTAAGTGGTGCACGTCACTTTATAGCTAAACAAGCCAGCGGCGTGCAACAAAAAGCCTTGGCATTTGTTGGCCGATTGCTTGTTGAGCCAATTCCAATGATTGCCTTGGAAAATCCAATCTCAATCATTAGCAGCCATTTCAGAAAACCCGACCAGATTATTCAACCATGGATGTTTGGTCATGGCGAAACTAAGGCCACTTGTTTGTGGTTAAAAGGATTGCCAAAGTTGACGCCGACTAACATTGTTGATGGTCGTGAGGCACGAATTCACAAGATGCCGCCAACCCCTGACCGTTGGAAACTCAGAAGCACAACATATCAAGGCATTGCTGATGCCATGGCTAACCAATGGGGAAGCTGCGAGAGGAAATGATAGCTTTACACTGTATGAAAAACGCTTTATGATTTATCCGCGCTGTGACAAGCGCATAGAAACCGATAGAAACAGTCTCTTTTGGGCTGGCCTATCGCCCGTATCAAAACCCTAACGGGTGTCGGCTTCCGGAATTGTCACCGATAGGCCAGCACCAAAGGAGACTGTTGTGTTTTATTTTCAGCATCACGTAGGCGATTACCGCCGCGACACAGGGCATCTAACCCTGCTGGAACACGGAATCTACCGACAACTAATCGATCTTTATTACATCACTGAAAAGCCGCTCGATGCGTCTGCAATGCGATTGGTATGCGTTCGCACTGCGGATGAGGAGCAAGCATACAAACGTGTTCTTGCTGACTTTTTCCATGAACGCAAGGGCAAGTATTTTCACAAGCGGTGCGACTTTGAAATTTCCAAGTACAAAGACAAGTCTAGCAAGGCAACTGATAGCGCTAGAACTAGATGGAATAAAATCAAAGACTTAGCTGATGCGGACGCATTGCCACCGCATTGCGATGATGATGCGGACGGTATGCTAACCAAAGAACCTATTAACCTAATAACCAAAGAACCAAAGAACCTACAAACCAAAGAACCTACAAACCTAAAAAAAGAAAAGTCAAAAGAAGAAAGCGCTACGCGCCCAACAAGATTTGAAGCCTGTCCTTTTCCTGATAAATGGAAAGCCTTTTGTCAGCATGAACGTCCTGAACTTGACGCGCTAAATACTTTTGAGCAATTTTCAGATTATTGGGCTGGCGTACCGGGAACGAAGGGAAAGAAGCTGGATTGGAACGCTACTTGGCGGGTGTGGGTACGCAATCAAAAAGGGGGGGCCCAGACCAAAGGCAACTCACTTGCAGAACGTAACCAAGCCGTAGCTGCTTTGTGGCTTGCCGAACAGGATGCCAAAGATAAAGGGGTAGAGCATGAAATCAACTGACAAACAGCGGTTTTGTGAAATGCTGACCGGCTTGGGCGAATATTACGGCAAGCCGATATCCAAAATGATGATGGATATTTACGCTCAAGGGCTGGCGAATTACGACATAGACGACATATCCAAAGCATTCAGCACTCATGTGCGAAACCCTGATAACGGGCAATTCATGCCGAAGATTGCAGATGTTGAGCGGTCGTTAAATGGCAATTCAGCAACCAGAGCCATGCGAGCATGGAACAAAGTAACAAAGGCTGTGCAGGAAATAGGCACCTACCGCACCGTTAAATTCGACGATCCTTTAATAAACTCTGTAATTCAAGATATGGGCGGCTGGACTTGCATTGGGCAAATTACCGAAGATGAATTGCCTTTCCGAATAAAAGAGTTTGAAAAGCGTTACCAAGCGTATTTGCAGATATCGCCATCTGAGCCAGTAACCGCGCTGATCGGCGTATTTGAAAAACAGAACCGCACTGATGGGTATTACGAGGATGAAACGGTATTGATAGGAAATTACAACAAAACTTTATCTTTGGAGGCAAAATGAATCAATGCGAACAGCTTTTAGAGGCAATGAAACGCGGCGAACAATTAACGGTTGCCGAAGCGATGAGCCGGTATGGGGTTTACGCTTTGAGTCAAAGATGCGGCGAGTTAATTCGGCAAGGGCATCCTGTAAACGTCGAGACAATTAAAGTTCAATCTGGAAAACGAGTAGCCCGATACTCGATGACTTTATGATCTGCAAAGTCTGCGAGGAACGCCGTAGCGCGTCTGCAAACGCTGCGATGTGGCCTATCCTCAACGCGTGGTCAGAACAGCGCCAGTGGCCTATTAACGGCATCCTCAGCGATATTTCAGCGGATGAGTGGAAGGATATTCTTACCGCAGCCTTTGAAAACGATGTAAATCCTAGAATTGCGCCTGGATTGCATGGAGGGATGGTGATGCTCGGTCGGAGAACCAGCAGGTATGGGAAGACACGGTTTAGCGAATGGTTGGACTGGCTGAATGCGGAATCTCATCACGCAGGAATCAAAGTACCGGCACCTGCAAGCATGGAGGAATTTTGACGAAAGAAGAAAAGAAATGGATGGCTGCGGTTGCTGACTTGGGCTGCATCGTCTGCCTGGATGACCATGGATTCGTGCCGTGTCACGTTCATCACATCCTGGTAAACGGCAAACGGTCAGGGCATCTCAACACCATCGGACTTTGCCCAACTCACCACGAATCAGGTATCAGAAACTCTACTGCGGTGTCCAGGCACCCGTTCCGGCGAGAATTTGAAGCGCGATACGGCACAGAATGGGAATTATTGTTAAAAACCAAGAGGTTAATATGCCCAAAGGATTTACAGGAAATTACGTTGACCACGTAGTTCGGCTTGGAATTAAACGTGCGTTGCAAAACAAAAAACAGCGGGACAATAACTTGAATAAGCAAGCCGACGTTACGGAAATTCTTAGGCAATTATTAAACTTAAAGGGTAAAAATGACACCAACGCAGCGCAGCCTGGCAGCTCTCCGCAAACTCGGTTACCTAGTCGAAGTGGTTGAAAAATGGAATTCGTTTACCCGAACGCGTAAAGACCTTTGGGGCTGGGCCGACCTGCTGGCAGTCCGGCGAGGCGAGGTGCTCGCGGTGCAGGTGACCGCCCAGGCCGTTGCTAACCGAGTTGCAAAGGTTACGGACAGCGAAACTATCGGCAGGGTGCGCGAGGCCGGGGTGCGAGTTGAAATTCACGGTTGGCGAAAAAATGCAAAGGGCCGGTATATTCAACGAATTGTCGATTTATCTTGATTTGCGCCTATAATTATTGTGGACTAACATCAAATTGCGTTAGTCTACGCAAGTGATGTTTCACGTGGAACGTTGTAAATGAAAATTGAGCAAGTCAAAATCGACAAGTTGATTCCGTATGCCAGGAACAGCCGCACCCACAGCGACGCTCAAGTGGCCCAGATTGCCGCCAGTATCAAGGAATTCGGTTTCACAAATCCCGTTCTAATCGACGAGACGGGCAGCATCATTGCCGGCCACGGACGCGTTATGGCGGCGCGAAAGTTGGCGATTACTGACGTTCCTAGTATCAGGCTCACGCATTTGACCGAGGCGCAGAAACGCGCTTACATAATTGCCGATAATAAGTTGGCACTCAACTCAGGTTGGGACGATGAAATGCTGGCGGTGGAGTTGAATGACCTAAAGGACATGGGTTTCGACCTAGACCTGACGGGATTCACTTTGGATGAATTTCAAGCAATTCTTTCGATAGAAAATTATCCTGAAAGCAGCGCAAAAGAGATAGACCCAGACGATTATAAAATGTCTGACACTTGCCCCAAATGCGGCTTTGAATTTAATGCAAAAACCTGATTGTGCTTGGAATTTATCAGACCTTGCCAGCGTGCCGCAAAACGGCATCAAAGTAATGAGCACCTTTGCCTGTAATGGCGGCTCCAGCATGGGATACAAGCGTGCCGGGTGTGAAGTGATTGCTGCCAATGACATAGACCCAGAGATGGCGTGGCACTACAAGCTGAACATCAAGCCCAAGCAATATTTTCTGTGCCCCATAAATGAACTACTGACCAAAGAGCTGCCGCCTGAGTTGTTCGAGCTGGACATTCTGGACGGCTCGCCACCATGTTCCACATTTAGCATGGCCGGAAGCCGAGAAAAAGCGTGGGGGAAAGATAAGCACTTTCGGGAAGGTCAGGCAAAGCAAGTGCTGTCTGACTTATTTTTTGATTATCTTGATCTAGTTGGAAAGCTAAAGCCCAAGGTAGCTATTGCTGAAAACGTCAAAGGGATGATTCTAGGCAACGCCAAAGGCTATACAAAGCTGATAATGGCGCGATTCAAGGAGATTGGCTATCGCCCGCAGTTGTTCCTGCTCAATGCAGCCGACTGCGGGGTGCCGCAGCGCCGCGAACGGGTATTTTTCTGCGCTGTGCGTGATGATATTGATGTGCAGCCGTTGAAGCTGGCCCCGACGCATAAATGGATTAGCGCAGGTGAGGCGACGAGTGATGTGCAGGTATTGACTGATGCGGAACAGGTAGAAACAAAACCAGCGCCAAATGATTTGAAATGCTGGCCTCACACATTGCCAGGGGATACTTATTCAACTTTTCTGATGAAATATGAAAAACGAAATGCTTGTTTTAATCAATATCGTGTCAATGATAAAAAACCTTCAAACACATTATCATCGACAGTTGGTTTATACACGCATTGGTCAAAATGTCGAACTTTAACTTACCGTGAATGGAAGCGCTTAGGCAGCTTCCCAGATGACTACCAAGCCAAAACTGATAAGATAGGCAAGTACATGATTGGCATGAGCGTACCGCCTAAAATGACGGAAGTAGTTGCAAGGGCTGTATGTGAGCAATGGTTAAATGCTAAATCCTTGATTTCATTACAGAAAGCCGCGTGATTTCGCTTCCTTAAAAAGAATGTCATTTATCAAACCTCACCGTCCAACAGATAAAACAAGGCAACAAGCACAGAGTGCTTCAGGACTCGGCTTGCCTCAAGATCAGATCGCTGCTTTGATTGGGATTGCTCCTGAGACGCTCCGTAAGCACTACGACTTAGAGCTAGGACTGGGCAAGGCTCAAGCCTCGGCAGCGGTGGCTAAGACTTTGTTTAACAAAGCCACAACGGGCGGCGACACCACAGCAATGATCTGGTGGACTAAATCACAGATGAAGTGGTCGGAAACCGTTCGGCAGGAGTTGACCGGCAAGGACGGTGGCGGGATAGTAATCCACATCAACAACCAGGACACTGATCTTGTTTAGTGCCACCGCAGCCCAAAGCAGAGCAACTGGGCTGATGACCGGCGATGCCAAGCATGTGATGCTGGTCGGTGGAAGCAGGTCAGGCAAGACGTTTGTGGCGCTGCGGGCGCTAATCATTCGCGCAACCCTGGCACCTAAGTCTCGGCACGTTGTGCTGCGGTTTAGGTTCAATCACGTTAAATCCTCAGTCATCCTGGACACCTTCCCAAAGGTCATGAGCTTGTGCTTCCCGCAGCTCACCTACGTGATCGACAAGACCGATTGGTATGCAACCCTTCCAAACGGCTCCCAAATCTGGTTTGGCGGGCTGGATGACAAGGACAGAACTGAGAAGATTCTAGGTCAGGAATACGCAACCATTTTTTTTAACGAGTGCTCACAGATACCCCTTTCGGCTCGCAACATGGCCGTTACACGACTCGCACAGAACTGCGTGGCTACGGTAGGTGGTCAACAGCGGCAGATGCGCCTGAAGGCGTTTTACGACTGCAATCCTCCGTCGATGGCGCATTGGACGTACAAGATGTTTGTTAAGAAGATTGAGCCAGAATCGGGTAAAGCACTGTCTGATCTGGTCAACTTCAGCATGATGACCATCAACCCCCGCGACAATCTGGAGAACCTGCCACCAGATTACATTAAGGAGCTGGAAAACCTGCCGACTCGGATGCGCTTGCGGTTCTTGGAAGGCAAGTTCGCAGACATAGCCGCGGGTGCGCTCTGGAACGTGGAAATGATCGACACGTACAGGGAAACAACCAATTTGCCAGACATGCTGCGGGTTGTCGTGTCTGTTGATCCTTCCGGCAGCGGCGACACCGATAACGCCGGTAACGACGAGATTGGAATTGTTGTGGCTGGCCTCGGCATTGACGGTCGGGCTTACGTGCTGGAAGATTGCACGATGAAGGCTGGCCCAAGCGTTTGGGCGAATGTTGTGGCAACTGCTTACGACCGCCACGCCGCCGATCTGGTGGTGGCTGAGAAGAATTATGGTGGCGAAATGGTGCGTCATGTGATAAAAAGCGCCAATCCTTACCTAAAATGCGAGTTAATCAACGCATCGAGAGGCAAAGCGGTGAGAGCAGAGCCAGTGTCAGCACTGACAGAACAGGGCAAGATTCGGTTTGGCGGCACGTTTCCCGAACTTGAGGACGAGCTTTGCTCGATGACGACCAACGGGTACATGGGCGACCGCAGCCCGAACCGCGCTGATGCTTTTGTGTGGGCAATGACTAAGCTATTCCCCGGCATTATCAAAACCGATGCCAAATCTCAGCGCAAGCACGTGATGCCGACTCAAAACATTAACCGCGGTGCAACTAGCTGGATGGGTGCTTAATGAAAAACGGACTGTATGCCAACATTAACGCCAAACGCGACCGAATAGCGGCTGGTAGCAAAGAGAAGATGCGTAAGCCTGGTGCTGCTGGCGCACCAACGGCCAAAGCGTTTAAGCAATCGGCTAAAACCGCAAAAAAAGGCAAATAATGCCACTCGTCAAGTCACCTAGCCCGATGGCCTTCCGCAAGAACATCAAGGCCGAGGTTGCCGCCGGAAAGCCCGTGAAACAAGCGGTGGCAATAAGTTATGCTATTAAACGCGCGACGGCGAAGAAGAAGAAATAGTGGCCTATCACGACACAGGCATTAACGAAGCGGGCGCAGTCTCGTCAGGCGGCACGAAGTCCGACCGTGACAACGGCGAGATGCTGGCGACCATGCGGACGCGCCTGACGATGGCGATTGCTGCCTACTCGGATAGCCGCGAGGACGAGCTGGACGACCTGCGCTTTCGTGCTGCAAGCCCTGACAACCAGTGGCAGTGGCCTGCCGACGTGCTGGCGACACGCGGCTCGGTGCAAGGGCAGACGATCAACGCTCGACCATGCCTGACCATTAACAAGCTGCCGCAGCATGTGCTGCAAGTAACCAACGACCAGCGGCAGAACCGGCCATCGGGCAAGGTGATACCGGCTGACGACAAGGCTGACGTTGAGGTAGCCGAGATATTCAACGGCATCGTGCGGCACATCGAGTATATCTCGGACGCTGACGTAGCCTACGACACCGCCTGCGACAACCAAGTGACGTTTGGTGAGGGTTATTTCCGCATCCTGACCGAGTATTGCGACGACCAGAGTTTTGAGCAAGACCTGCGGATTGGGCGTATCCGTGACTCGTTTAGCGTCTACATGGATCCGACGATTCAAGACCCCTGCGGTTCGGATGCCGAGTGGTGCTTCATCAATCAGGAAATCACCAAAGACGCGTACGAGCGTGAGTTTCCTGATGCAGCACCGCTGTCCAGCCTCGCTTACGGCGTAGGCGACGGGCAACTGAACGCGTGGATCAATCAGGACACGGTGCGGATTGCTGAGTATTTCTACATCAAGCACGAATCCAAGAAGCTAAACCAATACCCCGGTGGGATGACCGCAATGGCGGGATCACCGGAGGCCAAACAGATTGAAATGATGGGTTTGGCTGCGACAAAAACTAGAGATGTAGACGTTCGGACAGTCAAATGGTGCAAGACCAACGGCTTTGAGGTGCTAGAAGAACGCGATTGGGCGGGCAAATACATCCCCGTAATCCGCGTAATCGGCAACGAATTTGAGATTGATGGCCGGATGTACGTTAGTGGCTTAGTCCGCAATGCGAAAGACGCCCAGCGTATGTATAATTACTGGGTTAGCCAAGAAGCAGAGATGTTAGCGCTCGCTCCGAAAGCACCGTTTATTGGTTACGGCGGGCAATTTGAAGGATACGAGACTCAATGGAAAACGGCTAACATCAACAACTGGCCGTATCTGGAAGTCAATCCTGATGTGACCGATGGCGCTGGTGGCGCGTTGCCGCTGCCGCAACGCGCACCGCCACCGTTGGCTCAAAATGGCTTGTTGCAGGCCAAGATGGGTGCTGCTGACGACATTAAAGGCACAACTGGGCAATACGATGCCAGCCTCGGCTCACAGAGCAATGAAGTTTCTGGAAGGGCTATTTTAGCTCGTGAGAGGCAGGGGGACACCGGCACCTATCACTTCATCGACAACCTTGCCCGCGCAATTAGATACGCCACGAGGCAGCTTGTAGATATGATTCCCAAAATCTACGACACGCAACGAGTAGCTCGCATCATTGGTCTTGATGGCGAAACAGATCAAGCCATGATTGACCCGACGCAACCCGAAGCGGTGAAAAAGATTGTAGACCAGCAAACTGGCGCAACCATCAAGAAGATTTACAACCCCAATGTCGGCAAGTACGACGTTGCGGTCACCACTGGCCCAAGCTACATGACGAAGCGTCAAGAAGCACTTGATGCCATGTCTCGCCTCCTGCAAGGCAACCCAAACCTGTGGGCTGTAGCTGGAGACCTGTTTATCAAGAACATGGACTGGCCTGGGGCGCAGGAAATGAGCAAACGCTTTGCCAAGACCATTGACCCCAAGTTGATGGACGACTCTGAAGCCTCACCAGAACTAGCGCAGGCGCAGCAGCAGATGCAGGCGATGGGGCAAGAAATGCAGCAGATGCACCAAATGCTGCAAAATGTCAGCCAGTCGATGGAAGCGCAGACGCTAAAGGTCAAGGAGTTTGATAGCCAGGTCAAAGCCTACGACGCCGAGACTAAACGTATTAGCGCGGTGCAAGCCGGGATGTCGCCAGAGCAAATTCAAGACATTGTTATGGGCACCGTCCACGGCATGATTACTTCGGGCGATCTGATTAACGAGATGCCAGGGCGTGACCAAGACATGATGCCTCAAGACATGATGCAGAACATGCCTCACATGCAACAGATGCCGCCGGACATGCAGCAGATGCCGCCACCTGAAATGATGCCTATGGAACAAATGCCGACACCGCAAGGGATGCCACAGTGAAATGCACCGACTTTATGGGGATGCTGTTCTTAGCGCGAGATGTGGCGCACAGCGTCCACCTCAACACCCGCAGCTACTCCAAGCACGTAGCCTTGAACATCTTTTACGAGCGTATCGTAGGTGCTGCCGACGACTTTGCCGAAGCATACCAAGGGCGGCATGGTCTGATTGGCCCTATCTCGCTCATGTCAGCCAAGAAAACCGCCAACATTATCGAGTTTCTGGAAGATCAGTTGAAAGAAATTGAAGCGTGCAGATATGAGGTGGTGGATAAGTCGGACAGTTCGTTGCAGCAACTTATCGACAATATCGTAGAAGTCTACTTACGCACGCTCTACAAACTTCGATTCTTAGCTTGAGGTCAATCATGTCAGCCACCTATGAACGTATCACCGCAACTCATCAAATTAAAGTTGGGTTTACGGTTTTAAAAGGCATTTTTATTAGCGCTGCAAGCGCAACGCCAACCATCACAATTTACGATTCCGGCACCGCAAGCACTGGTGACCCGATCATAATAGGCGTGTTTACACCCGCAGCGGCAACTAATCACACCTTTACCGCAAACGGCATAACGGCAAGCAAAGGACTTTACGTCGTCATATCGGGAACGGTAGCAGCGACCCTATTTTTTGAATAACCGCACTGGCGCGGAACGCCAGGGATTCCAAGGAATCAAGCCATGTCTGAAGAAGTACTAGCGGAAGTACCCGCGCCGGAACAGGTCGCTACGGCAGCACCTGAGCCTGAGATAGCAGCGCCGGAAGCAGCACCCGAAGTTGAGCCTAAAGTATTCACACAAGAGGACTTGGACGCAGCCATCGGTAAACGGCTTGCAAGAGAACAAAGAAAGTGGGAGCGCGAAGCAAGGCAGGCCGAAGCACCAAAGCCCGTCCCTGTAGAGCATGTTAAGCCGGAACAGTTTACGACGACCGAGGAATACGTTGATGCGTTGACGACTTCCAAAGCCGCGCAGATTGTCCAGCAGCAACAGTTTGCGAAACAGCAACAGGATTTGTTGGGGAACTATCACGACAAGGAAGAAGATGCGCGGAGTAAATACGAGGACTTTGAACAGGTCGCGTACAACCCCAAGCTACCGATTACTAACGTGATGGCTCAGACAATTCAAGCCTCGGATAACGGCCCTGATATTGCATACTATCTCGGCACGAACCCCAAGGAAGCTGACCGCATTTCTCGACTTGAACCGTTCTTGCAGGCTAAAGAAATAGGAAGATTGGAAGCGAAAGTTGCTTCTGAACCCGTAACAAAACGTACATCCAGCGCACCTGCGCCGATTTCACCTGTTACCGCTCGCGGAGGTCACTCCGGCGGTTTTGATACCACAGACCCAAGGTCAATTAAAACCATGACCACAAGCCAGTGGATCGAAGCTGATAGAGCAAGACAAGTGAAAAAGCAGGAAGCGAGGAACCGCTAACTACTTTAAGGAGTTTTTTCATGGCTAATAGCCTGCTTACCATTGATATGATTACCCGGAAGTGCCTCGAAATTCTTGAGAACAACCTGGTTATTTCGCGCAATTGCAACAAAGAGTATGACGACAGCTTCGCTGTTGAAGGTGCCAAGATCGGTTCGACCTTGCGGATTCGTCTGCCGGATCGTGCCTTGGTGACTGACGGTGCCGCCCTGCAAGTTCAGGACGACAACGAGCAATTCACTACGCTGACGGTTTCTAGCCAGAAACACATCGGCATCAACTTCACCAGCGCCGAGCTGACAATGCAGTTGGATGACTTTGCGGAACGTGTTCTGAAGCCGCGTATCAGCCAATTGGCGTCGAGTGTGGATGCTGACGTTGCCAACGCCTACAAGTCGATTTTCAACACCGTAGGCACTCCCGGCACCACGCCCGCCACCGCGCTGGTTCTGTTGCAAGCGCAGCAGAAGCTGAACGAGTCGGCGGCCCCCATGTCTCCGCGCTACGCGACCGTGAACCCTGCCGCTAACGCTGGCCTGGTCAACGGTATGACTGGCTTCTTTAACCCGACGGGCACGATTTCCCGCCAGTTCAAGACCGGCATGATGGGCGAGGGTGTTCTTGGCTTTGACGAGATGAATATGTCTCAGTCGATTGTTAGCCACACCACGGGTAGTCGTGCGGGCACCATTCTGGTGAACGGTGCGGTTAGCACGCAAGGGCAAGCCACCATTACCCTTGATGGCCTTACCTCGACCACCACAGTTACTGTGGGCGATGTGTTTACCATTGCTGGCGTGTATGCGGTC
>JAURGS010000290.1 GCA_030833685.1 Rhodoferax sp.
GATCATCACCGGGTTAATACCAGCAGACAGGCACTCCAGGATGGCATCACGGGCTTGGGCTCTGGGGGGGTCGATCAACCCGATCAGTCCAATCAGTTCCAGATCGGTTTCAAGCCCTTGGAGCGCAGTGGTCCCTGCGCTGGTTGCCGGTAGACGACTCTGCGCGAGCGCCAGCACCCGAAGTCCTTTTGCTGCCATGGCCTCGGCGGTACTCAGCCAGGCCCCTGGATCGAAACCGGTGGGCGTAGTGCCACTAGAGACCAGGTTGGCCTGGCTAGAGCACAAGGGAATAACACTTTCCGGTGAGCCTTTGACAATAACTCTGAGACCCGTGGGCTCCTTGTGTAGGGTGCTCATGCGTTTGCGCTCTGCATCAAATGGCGCTTCGTTGATTCTGGGCGAAGACAAGTCCAATTGGGCTTTGTCTAAACCCAGCGTTGCGGCCGCCTCCGCCAGGGCTGTTTCGGTCGGATCCCCTTGCCACCTGGCGTGCGCGTTCAGCGTGGAATCGTTGCACAGGGCGCCTGCTTGCAGCAGGCTAAGCGCTTGAGGTTGCTCTTTAGCCTGATCCATGGACAGCGTTTGTGCCGGCCCATGGTCTTCCAGGCCCACAACCAACAGCTCTACGCGCATTTTGTTTTGCGTTAGTGTCCCTGTCTTGTCGGAGCAGATGTAAGTCACCGAGCCGAGGGTTTCGACAGCAGGCAGGTGTCGGATCAAGGCATTCAGCGTCACCATTTTTCTGGCGCCCAAGGCCAGAAGCACGGTAACCACAGCGGGCAGCGCCTCGGGTATGGCTGCGACTGCCAGGCTGATCGCAGTCATGGCCATTAGCAATGGCGCCTCGCCGCGCACAATGCCAGCGGCGAAAATCACGGCACAGATTGCCAGCACCACCATTGCCAACCGTTTTCCAAAAACAGCTAAGCGGCGCTGCAGTGGAGTTTGACGCTGGCTCGCGTGACTCAGCATTTCGGCGATCTTGCCAATTTCGGTGCTCAAGCCAATGCCAACCACAATGCCTTTGGCGCGACCATGGGTCACCGTGGTTCCTTTGAAAACCATGTTGAGTTTGTCACCTAGCGCACTTACAGCCTGTTGCATCGCTCCGGTGAGTTTGTCCACCGTCAGAGATTCGCCTGTTAAGGTTGACTCATCAACCTTGAGCTGGGCCGCTTCGATTAGTCGCATGTCTGCGGGCACTTGGTTGCCAGACTCCAGCAATACGATGTCTCCCGGCACCAAGGTGTCGGAGTCGATACGCTGAATACTTGCACTGCGCAAAACGGTAGCTTTGGGCGCTGATATTTTTTTGAGGGCAGCTAGGGCCTGGTCAGCGCGCCAGGATTGCACTATGCCGAAGCAGGCGTTCAAGCCGACGATCACTGCAATCACAATCGTGTCGATCCACTCGCCAACCAGACCGGAAATAAGAGCGGCCCCTAAGAGGACCAGAACCATCACGTCGCCAAGTTGCTCGGCCACAAGTTTGGCGATACGTCTTCGTGCATGGGTGGGAAGACGATTGGGCCCATACAGGGCCTGCCGACGCTCAAGCTCCCGCTCATCCAGGCCTTTTGAAGGATCCACACCGTGTAACTCAGCGAGGGCTGCGGCTTCCTGCAGATGCCAGTCGACAAGCGTGTGTGGTCGAGGGTTATTCTCCATAGAGGTAAACCACGACCGTGTTCAGCAGGTACAGCGCCAGAAGACCGATGCTGACCCAACCGGTCAGATGAAATACGCGCGATTGGGGTTTGAAAAATAGGCCAATGAGAGCCAAGCCAGTCATGCTGATAGCGGAGCTGGCCGTCACTGCATGAACACTGGATATCGCGGTGAACAAAGAGCCCGGCGCGTACAGCAAATCATCGATTGCGATGATGGCGACGTTAAACAAATTGCTACCCAGCAGGTTGCCAATGGCCATGTTGACAGCCCCGATGCGAAGGGCTGCTGTGGTGACCGCCAGCTCCGGTGCGGAAGTCACCAGCGCCACAAACAAGCTACCCATGAAGGAGTTGTTCCACCCCATGCTTGCCGCCAACTGCGAGGATACGAATGGAAGCCAGATACCGGCCCCCATGACCGTTGCCCCAGCCAGGCTGAACATCAAAAGTGCTTTCTTCTTGCTGGGTAACTGCCCGCTAGCACTATTCTGGTGCTCGACAGCGTTCCTTTTTTCAAACGCGAACACCGTGCGCATGGCGACCAGATACAACGCAAGAAGCATTGGTGTGGCCAGATTGAAAACCACATAGCTGACTTCGCCAACGCCTGTTGCGCTCCCACTCTTCAATTGGCCCATTTGCAAGGTTGTAAGGGTGAGGCCCAACATCACAATCCCGAAGGCGCCTGCAAGGACGTGGCCTTTGCTAGCGACTTGCCAGATGGGTCCTTTGCGAAAAAATAAGTCGATCACAACCAGAAAAACCAGGTTGACGACGCAACTACCCAAGGCATCGCCAACAGCCAAATTGGGCGCATTGGCAATGGTGACACTCGTGATGCCTGTAGCCAGCTCGGGCAACGATGTAACGGTTGCTAAAAGTGCAAGCCCAATCCAGCTACCGGATAGACCCGTGCGCCGTGCAATAACGTCGCCGTAAATCGATAGCTGAGCACCAGCTATGCCAATGAGGCCTGCGCAGAGCGCGAATTGCAACCACAGGATGTCGACTGAATGCATAGAACCATCGTAACAAGGACCACGGGGCGTGCGATTGATGACCGCCATGCCGCAATGTGCTGATCACTGCGCTGCAGCGTTGTGTAGGTGCAGTCCTGGTGGTCTGCGCATTCCCCCCTGTAAGCAACACCCCTGCCGCCCGAATGACGCCGACAGGTTTTTGCAGTTTGGCAGCAGCCTTTAAATTTTTTTTAGAGCGAAT
>JAURGS010000291.1 GCA_030833685.1 Rhodoferax sp.
CGAGCTTGAGGCAGAGTTTCTCAGGCGCCTGCTGGTAAAACTCGGTGGCGCCCAGGCCCAGTCACAGACTGCAAAAACCACAGCTGCGGCTGTACCCATGGCGCGATTGGAGTCGGTCAACGGGCAGCCGGTCGTTTCTTTGGACGAAGGCTTTGAGCGCGCATGGCGGCGCGTTGGCTTGTCCCTGGACCGAAACAGTTTCACCGTAGAGGACCGCGACCGCGCCAAGGGCATCTACTTTGTTCGGTACGTGATTCCCAGCACGGAAAAAGGCGAGCCAGGGTTCTTAAGCAAATTATTCAGCAGCAAGAAATCTGGTGACATAACGCCACAGCGTTACCGCGTTTCGGTCGTCAGTGCCGACCAGCGCAGCACCGTGTCGGTTCAGCAAGCCGATGGGCAGCCTGTGAAGGCGGGCGAGGCTGAGCAAATCCTGAAACTTCTGGCCAACGATCTGCGTTGACCAACCATTGCGGCCACCCTTAGCAAGAAGGATGGCCATGCGCAAATGGGGCCTTCAGTCTAGCCAGGTGGTAAAACTTTCGGCCTCGACTCTGGGCGTGTAATAGCTGTTGACCACAGCCTCCTGGTCCGCGTAGCCAATTGACAGGCCACAAACCAGCATCTCGTTCGCTCTAGCCCCGAGATGCGGCAAGATGATGCTCGAATACGCGTTCCAAGCTGCCTGCGGACAGGTCGCCAGTCCTCGCACTTGCGCTGCCAGCATGAGGTTTTGCAGGAACATGCCGTAGTCCACTAAGGAGCCACGCCCCATGATCTTGTCCAGGGTAAAAAACATGCCAACCGGCGCGTCAAAAAAGCGATAGTTGCGCTGGTGCTGTGCATGCATCTTGTCCTTATCGCCCTTTCCAATACCCAGCAGGCCGTAAAGGCCCCAGCCGTTTTCCCGGCGGCGGTCAATAAACGGACTGACCCATTTCTCTGGGTAATAGTCATAGGGCTCGGTGAACTGCTGGGCCAGCGACGGATCTTGACGCAAGGCGTCATGGGCTGCACAAACCTTCGCCACCAGAGTCGCTTGGCTGCTTCCCTGGACGATATAGGTGCGCCAAGGTTGGGTATTGGTCCCAGAGGGCGCGCGCGCAGCCAGCTGCAAAATCTCTTTCAAGACTTCGGCGGGGACTGGCGTCGCCTGGAATGCCCGGATCGATTGGCGTGCTCGAATGACCGCATCCAAGGTCGAAACCTGGTCCGAGGAAAAAGAATTTCGAAGCGTGCTCATGCAAGTGTCTCCAGGGCCAAGCGCAAGGGTGCTGGCAATGCGTGCGGCTTGAGGGTGGAACGATCAACGTAAACATGCACAAAATGCCCCATGGCCGCGCAAAGGTCTTCACCCTTGGCAAACAAGCCCAGCTCGTAGCGCACGCTGCTACGCCCCACATGGGACACACGCAGGCCGGCCTCAATTTCCTGGGGAAAAGCCAGGGACGCAAAAAACTGACATTGGGTTTCCACCACCAGCCCAATCACGGGGCTGGCAACGGGATCGAGCGCACCTTTTTCAATCAAATAAGCGTTCACCGCCGTGTCGAACCAGCTGTAGTACACCACGTTATTCACATGACCGTACATGTCGTTGTCCATCCATCGGGTGGTGATGCTTCGAAAAACCCGGAAAGCGCTGCGCGGCTGAGGACGTGGTCTGTGCGTGGTATCTGATTTGACCGGTAAAGCGTTCATGGCGCCAGATTGTGCCAGCGGCGCCAGCACCGCAAAGCCTCCCGGTAGGTGTTGACCTGCAGCTGAACCGTATCCTCAATGCGATTGGCATAACCACCACCCATCGTCAGTGCCACCGGATAGCGGTGTGTTTCGCACCATTCGAACACCATGCGGTCCCGCTGTTGAAGCCCCGCTGCGCTGAGCTTGAGTCGTCCTAGGCGGTCCAACTCCGACGGATCCACACCCGCCTGGTAAAGAACGAGTCCAGGGGAAAACCGCTGCTCAACCTCAGCCAGCGCGTCGCTGAGCGCAAGCAGGTACAAAGCATCGTCGCACCCATCGGGCAAGGCCACGTCCAAATCGCTGTGCTCTTTGCGAAATGGAAAATTGTTCTCGCCATGAACCGACAAGGTGAATACGCTCGCGTCATCCGCAAAAATATGGGCTGTTCCATTGCCTTGATGCACGTCCAGGTCGACGATCAACACGGGTAAGGCCGTCGAATGGCTTTGCGCCCAAAGCGCCTGGGCACCCCGAGCGGCAACGGCCAGATCGTTAAAAACGCAAAAGCCGCTGCCGCTGTCTGGGTACGCATGGTGTGTCCCGCCGGCTAAATTGGCAGCCATACCGTCTTGTAAGGCGGCGAACGCGGCCGCGACGGTGCCCCCCACCGAGCGTCGCGAGCGCTCTGCCATCGCCGCACTCCACGGAAAACCAATGGCACGCTGCTGGTCCTCACTCAATCGCCCGTGCCTGACAGCGTCCACATAGGCCCCCGAATGCACCAGGAGAAGCTCTTCGTCGCTGCAAGCTGGTGCCTCCTGTAATTCCAGTTCCGGACACGCCAGGATCAGTGCGTCTCGCAGTAAGGCGTATTTCGCCATTGGAAAACGATGGCCCGGCGGCAACGGCAGCACAAAGTGGTCAGCGTAAAAGGCCTGCACGAACCATACCCCTTTTAATCCTTCAGGTCCCCTGGGTTCTTTCGAGCGCCCGACATTCGCTTGGCCTGAGAGCCCTGGCGGGACTCCACGCCAGCCACCACGGCCACGAAACTGTTGTGCGGATCAAACAAAATCCTATTTTTGAAAAAATTTTGCTGCAACGCAACAAAATGACTTGAAAAGCTACGGGTTAACCCTATAATTCCTTCCATGCTGCACTGCAACACGCATAGCAGTCAGCAAGAAATCGCAAATTGT
>JAURGS010000292.1 GCA_030833685.1 Rhodoferax sp.
TTTGACCTGTATTCGCTGATGCTGTTTGGCGCCTTCGGTTGCCTGATGATGCTGCTCAAGCTCGAGGCGGTTCCCTTGATCATGGGCTTTATTCTGGGGCACGCATTTGAAGAGCATTTCCGTCGCGCCTTGTTGCTATCGCGTGGGGATTTTTCGGTATTTTTGACCAAGCCCATCAGCGCCGCAGCGCTGGCCATGTGCGTGCTGGTTTTTGCCTGGTCTTTGCGACGTTATTTAAAAGCCCGAGCGCAGGCGATGGCACCAGCTACAGCCCCCGGCATCTAAGCCATGGCGTTTGTTGGCAAGTGACGCGGCGCTCAGCGCACCGGCGCTGGCGGACGATCAGCGCCTTAGCGTGAGCGAATTGCCTCAAGCGAGAAGCCGGCGATCTTCTTGTAGTTGTCCGAGATCGCGCGCAATTCTTCCTGACTGATGAGGTCATCAATGTTGTCAAAGGGCTTTCCGCCACTGAGTTCATCAACCTTGATGTTGATGAAGTCAGGCGGGATGGAGCGGTTGGTTTCGACGATTTTGGCGGTTGGCCCCAGGCGTAAGGACTCGTAGGCAAGAAGTGCTGCCAGCGGATCGTCGTGCAGGGTCAGCTGCTCTGCCAGCGTTCGGGCGTCGATCAGGCCCTGCGCGGATCCGTTGGAGCCGCGGGGGTACATGGGGTGCGCGGCATCGCCCATCAGTGTGACCCGGCCAAAAGTCCATTTCGGCACGGGGTCTTTATCCACCATGGGGTACTCCAGAATCTGGTCGGCGTTGGCAATCATGGCGGGTACATCAAGCCAAGGGAAGGTCCAGTCTTTGAAGATCGAAGAAAAGTCAGACAACTTACCGTTTTGATTCCAGTCGTTCATGGTGGTGGACTGCCCCTGAATTTCAGCCATCCAGTTGATTAACTGGCGTCCATCCTCATCCACCTTGTCCACGATCGGATAAATCACCATTTTCCCGGTCTCAATTGAACCCACCCGCATGTAACTCTTGCCACTGAGGATTGGCTTGTGGCGCGTGACCCCGCGCCAGGTGTTGATGCCCGCGAATGCGAGCTTTTCCTGGGGATAAAACTGCTTTCGTACCGCTGAGTGAATGCCGTCGCAGGCCACCACGATGTCCGCCTTGACAGCGGGGCGCGGCGCCTGGGTGGTGCTGTCGATCAGGTGAAGTGTTGCCTCCTTGTCATCCTGGTCGACGCCGACGCAGCGGTGCGCGGTGTGGATTCGATCTGCGCCCAGCCGTTTCATGGCTTCGTCAAAAAGAATGCGGTGCAGCTTGCCCCGGTGAATGCCCAGCTCGGGCAGGGGGTAGCCCGCATGCCGGCCTCTTGGTTCCCGGTAAATGAACTGCCCGTAGCGATTGAAAAAAACGCTCTCCAGATTCTCAATGGCCACCGCCTCAAGCTGGCTTTGCAAGCCCAAGGCGCTGAGCTCACGCATGGCGTGCGGCAGCAGGGTGATGCCAACACCGAGTTCGCGTACCTGCGCGACCGACTCGTAGACGTCGCAGCTGATACCTTTTTGTTTCAGTGACAGCGCAAAGCCCAGGCCGGCGATGCCACCGCCGACAACGGCGATACGAATTGGGGATGTCATTTTTTAGTGTGCTGATGGGCGGGTTTCAGTGGTGCTGGAAGCCTGGCCGGGTCAACGTATGTTGAAGACCTTTTCGGCGTTAGTCTGGAAAAACCTTTTTTTGTCTGATGCTGCCATGTCCATGCCGTCTAATGCGATCACCTCATCAACCAGGTATTGGTATGGGTAGTCCATGGCGTAGAGCACGCGATCCACGCCCAACACCGACTGCGAGAACTTGATGGCTGGCTCCCAGGCCACACCGCTGTTGGTGATGTAGAAATTTTCCCGCAGGTAGTCGCTAGGCTTTTTCTTAATCGGTTTCATGCTCTCGTAGCGCTGTGACAGCACGGTTGCCCGGTGCATGTAGTCCAGCCGGTACAACCAGAAGGGCAACGCCTCGCCCATGTGGCCAATGATCATCTGCAGCTTGGGAAAACGATCAAAAACACCCGCTGTGATGATGCGCATCGCGTGCAGGCCAGTTTCAACACCAAAGCCATATATCGCGCCGTCAAGTCCGCACTCCTGAAACGGTTTAATCATGCCCGCTGGCAGGGAGTTCGGATGCAAATAAATCGGCACATTGTGTTGTTCAGCCGCGGCAAAGATGTCCCAGAACTTGGGGTCCGAGAGGTATTCGCCATGGGTATGCGAGTTGATGATCACCGCATTCATGCCCAGGCGTGTGACCCCGCGCTCGATCTCCTTGGCCGCGGCTGTCGGGTCTTGCGGGGCCACAGCAATCATGCCCACAAAGCGTGTGGGGTGGCGGCGTATGGCGTCGGCAAGTTGGTCATTGGCCAGTTGGCTGAAAGACACCGCGGTGTCTTTGTCCATGATTTGCACCCCAGGCGCCGTGAGTGCGATGACCTGTTTATCAATACCGCAAGCGTCCATGTGTTCCAGGCGAATCTGGTCCAGATCGGTCAGGCAGCGCATGATGTGCTGCGCGCGTGCGCTTGGGCTGCTCATGTAAAAGCCCATCAGGCCTTGAAAACCGGGGTCGACATCTTTTTTCGCCAGGATCTTGCGGTAGATGTCGAGCATTTCGGGCGGTGCGAACGCCTCTTCGGTCGCAATGCGCTGGTAGGCCGCGGGGGCGGGACGTTGACTGTCGCTGGATGCATTCATGGGCTTTACCTCGGGACGCTGCGCCGCTGGCGCGATGACATGGTTGCCGATTCATGATCCCATGGGTGAGCTGGTGGCTGCGACGAGTTGCGTCGCAACGCCGGCATGATCAGGGCTCGTGTTTCCGGTGCCGTTGAATTTTGACACGCCGCACCGAC
>JAURGS010000293.1 GCA_030833685.1 Rhodoferax sp.
GGCCCCCGAGGCATTGAGGGCGTATCCGTTGCAGACCTGGAAATACCGACCCAGGCAGATGGCAGCATTTGGGTTCATGCCGCGAAGCTTGAGGCAGGGCTTGGGCGCTACCTGTCGGCCAGTGACGTACTCAAGGGCGAATACAACCCTGAGGCACTGGCAGGTAAGTTGGTGCTCGTGGGCCTGACTGGCCAAGGCCTCAATGACATGCGCAGAAGCGCCTTGGGCGAAGTGGTGCCGGGAATTGAAATTCAGGCGCAGGTCGCGGAGTCTCTTTTTGACCGCCACTTTTTGGTTCGTCCTTGGTGGATGCAATGGGTTGAGCTGGCTGCGCTGGCCGTCGTCGGCCTGTTGCTGCTTTGGTATCTGCCTAAAACAAACTCTCGATTTGCTGGGTGGATTCATGGCCGGCCTGTGACGGCGTTTGCGCTGACGCTGCTCATTGACGTCGTGGTTTTGGGGCTGGGCTTTTACCTGTTTCACAGCTCTGCGCTGTTGTTTAATGGCGCAGCGCTGACGCTTGGTTTTTCGCTGGTCGCTTTTGCACTGATCTCAGGCAGTCTGATCGAGGGCATGGGATCAGCCCGCACCAAGCTGGCCCGCCTGGTAGACAACGGCATCAGCCTGGGGCGCGAGCGTGACCAGGCCAAGCTCTTGGGGCAAACATTGGAGTATGCCCGTGAGATGACCCAATGCCGCGCCGCCTTGATGTTTTTGAAAACCAGCCCTGACACTCTGGCCTATGCCATGGGAACGGACGAGCAAATACGCCCGCCTGAGGGTTGGTCCCTGGACTTGAGACCGTCAGTCTCGCAGCGCGAGGTGCTTGCGCATGTGGCTAAGACAGGCACAGTGCTGGTCATCGACGACCTTGATGGCGAGAGCGTCTATAACACCACGCTGCTCACCGAGTGCACCCAGCGAGCCAATGTTCAAGCAATGTCTGCTCTGGGCGTGCCCTTGCAATCTGCAGACGGTCGGACCATTGGTGTGCTCCAACTCTTGAACGCGATGGATCCCCAAACAGGCCGCGCGATAGCCTTCGATGCCAAGATCATTGGCTTTATCGAAGCGCTAGCAGCGCAGGCTGCCGCGGCCATCGAGAACCATCGCCTGCTGCAGGCACAAACGCGCTTAATGGATTCGATGATCAAAATCATTGCTGGTGCGATCGACACCAAGAGCCCCTACACGGGCGGACATTGCGAGCGCGTTCCTGAATTAGCCATGATGCTGGCTGAGAAAGCCAGCGCCATCAAAGAAGGGCCGCTGGCGGATTTTGAATTCAAGTCGGAGGATGAGTGGCGAGAGTTTCGGATCGGCGCATGGCTGCATGATTGCGGTAAGGTCACCACCCCCGAGTACGTGGTCGATAAGGCGACAAAGCTAGAGACTATTTACAACCGCATTCATGAGGTGCGCCTGCGATTTGAGGTCTTGTTGCGTGACGCGCGCATCGAGCAGTTGTTGGACGTTCAGGCTGGAGGTGAGGCTGCAGCAACAGCCAACGAGCGCTTCGAGGCCAAAAAGGCGCAGCTGATGGAGGACTTTGCGTTCTTAGCCGAGTGCAACCTGGGGGGGGAATTCATGGCACCGGAGAAAATTGAGCGCGTGCTTCAAATCGCCAAGAAAACTTGGTGGCGCCACTTCGATGACAGGCTAGGTCTGTCACATGACGAGTTGTCTCGGGTTCAGCGCGAGCCAGAGCAGAGCTTGCCTGCTCAGGAGGCACTGCTTGCAGACCGGCCTCGCCACCTGTGTGACAGGCCGCCAGCCAAGGCCTTTGACGAAAGCTATGGCTTCACGCTCAAGCCGCCGACGCACCTGTACAACCACGGTGAGATTCACAACCTGTCGGTGGGTCGGGGAACCTTGACGGATGAAGAGCGCTTCAGGATCAATGAGCACATCATTCAGACCATTGTGATGCTTGAGCAACTGCCTCTGCCTGACAACCTGCGCCGGGTACCGGAGTACGCTGGTACGCACCACGAAACGCTGAACGGTTCGGGCTATCCCCGCCGTTTGTCTGCAGAGCAGCTGTCGGTGCCAGCGCGCATCATGGCGATTGCGGATATTTTTGAAGCGCTGACCGCCAGCGACAGGCCTTACAAAAAAGCAAAAACACTCTCAGAGTGCATCCAGATTCTGCATGGCTTCAAGAAAAACCAGCACATTGATGGCGAACTGTTTGATCTGTTCCTCACCTCTGGGGTGTACCAGACGTATGCCGAAAAATACCTCAACCCCGAACAGATTGACGCCGTGGAGATTGAGCAATACCTGTCGCCAGCCTAACTGAATGCCCAAAGGGTGCTGAGCTTAATAACGAATGAGATCTAGCCTGCCAGCGCCGTCCTACTTGGCTCTTCGGTTGAGCTCGAGCTGAGCGTCAACAAGCTGCACGGTTTGGTCGACGACCGGATGGTGCAAACCTTTTTGCGCTGCAATCGATTGCACCAGGCGGTCTACGCGCTCGATATTGGGTGCGCCGCCGTACAGCGCTCGCGCCGCAGAAGAGGGGCTGCCAAGACCCTGCGCAGCCGCTGCGTACTTTTCAAACGGCACCAGGTCGGCCTGTGCTGCACCCAGCGATTGACACAGCGCGCTGACCCAGTTGTAGACCTCACGTGAGGCCTCAAGGTCCGAATGCACGGCGTCTTTGATGGGCCGAATGCCCTGGGGTGTGACGCAGCGGTAATTGCCTGCCAGCAGCATACTCCACTTGGCCAGTGGCACAAACACCGACTCGTGCACCTTGAGCTTGACGGGCAGCTCAAGCGACTGGCCATCCACGACCAAGCGGCTGGCTTCGATGTCTGCCTGCAGGTTGCGCAGTATCTGGGTGTGAGCCTCCGCGTCAAAGCGC
>JAURGS010000294.1 GCA_030833685.1 Rhodoferax sp.
CACGATCGGGCGCTAGCGGGCGTAGCCGGCGCCAAGGCCAATGTCAGCTCTGCCCAGGCCGCGCTGGCCAGCGATGAAACAAATCTGGCCAAGGCCTCCGTTCGCTCGCCAATCAATGGCGTGGTGCTGAGCCGCTCTGTAGACCCTGGCAACGCGGTAGCTGCCTCCTTACAAGCGGTTACCTTGTTCACGATCGCCGAGGACCTTCGCTCACTGCGACTTCAGGTCAATGTGGACGAAGCCGATGTGGGCCGGGTGGCCGCAGGACAAAAAGCCAGCTTCAGCGTGAGCGCCTATCCCAACCGGCGTTACCCCGCAACGGTCAGCCGTGTGGCCTTTGGTTCAACCGTCAACGACAACGTGGTGACCTACCAGACGCACCTGGCCGTACAGAACCAGGACCTCAGCCTGCGACCGGGCATGACCGCCACCAGCACCATCGTGGCGACTGAGCGAAAGCAGGTTCTGCGGGTCCCCAACAAAGCCTTGCGCTTTCGGCCACGAGCGCCGACGCAGGACGATGCGCGCGAACGTGGTGGCATTCTGGCCTCGGTATTCCCGCGTTTTTCTCGGGGTGGCAGCCCCAAAGCAGTCACCGGTGGTCAGCCCGGGCGCCAAGTGTGGGTTTTAGACAAAGGCCAGCCCAAAGCGGTAGCGGTCAAAGTCGGCATCAGCGACGGACGCATGACAGAAATCCTGGAGGGCGAGCTGACAGTTGGCATGTCGGTCATCGTCGAACAAAAGAACCAGGCCGCTGCCAAGCCAGCCTCGTAGACCATGTCAAAAACTGCCCTGGTTGCGCTACAAAAAATTACCAAGGTCTATGGGCAAGGCGCATCTGCCTTGCATGCTCTGCGTGGTGTTGACCTGCAGGTTCAGTCGGGTGAGTTTCTTGCCATCATGGGACCGAGCGGCTCGGGCAAGTCGACGGCGATGAACATTCTGGGGTGTCTGGACACGCCCAGCAGTGGCCAATACTTCTTCAAAGGCGCGCAGGTCCAGTCCTTGACCCGCGACCAGCAAGCGCGCTTGCGCCGCCAACACATGGGCTTCGTGTTTCAAGGGTTTAACCTTCTGGCTCGCACCACTGCCCTGGAAAACGTGGAGTTGCCCCTGCTCTACCGCGGGGAGAAAGCGCGTAAGCGACACACCGCTGCGCGCGATGCGCTGCACGCCGTGGGTCTAAGCGGGTGGGAGTCACACACGCCATCTGAACTGTCAGGCGGGCAGCAACAGCGCGTCGCCATCGCACGTGCCTTGGTCAGTGAACCCGACCTTCTTTTGGCGGACGAGCCAACCGGCAACCTGGACAGCCAGCGAAGCCATGAAATCATGGAACTGCTGTGTCAACTCAATTTGCGCCGAGGCATCACCATCCTGATGGTGACCCATGAGGCCGACATGGCAGCCTATGCGCAGCGCGCGGTGCGTTTCATGGATGGACTGATCGTCAATGACCAGGCGACCAAGCGTCGCGCACTGGCAATGGAGTCGACCTGATGTTTTTCAGCTCACTGCTGTTGGCCTTGCGTTCGATGCGGCGCAATCTTTTGCGTTCGTTTTTGACGATCTTGGGCATCATCATTGGTGTGAGCGCGGTGGTGACCATGGTCACAGTCGGCACTGGCGCCACCCTGGCTATCCAAAGCCAGATCGAGGGGCTTGGCACCAATTTGCTGCAGCTTCGCCCTGGACAGCGCCTGAGCCACTGGAGCAGCGGTGGATCGCCTTGGTTCAAAGAGGCCGATGCCTGGGCAATCGCCCAGCAAGTCGGCGGCGTGCTGACCGCAGCACCCGAGTCACGCAGCAACGGCACTGTGGTCGTTGAAGGCCGCAACTGGGGCAGCAATTTCATCGGCAGCACGCGCAACTGGATGACCACCGGCAACTGGAAGCTGGTGGACGGCCGGATTTTTTCTGAGGAGGAGGAAGCCTCTGGCGCTGCGGTCTGCCTGATTGGCGCAACGATTCATCGCCAGCTGTTTGGCATGCAGGCTGCGGTCGGCGCCTCGCTACGGCTGCGCGATATGCACTGCGAAGTCATCGGCGTGCTCGGCGCAAAAGGCCAAGGGGCGTTTGGCAACGATCAGGACGATCTGGTGCTGGTGCCACTGCGCACCTTGCAAAGGCGCATCACAGGCTCAAGCCGCGTGAACACCTTGATGGTCTCCATGGCCAATGGCGCCAACCCAGATCAGGTCAAGGCTGGGCTGCGTGAGCTGATGCGCGAACGGCGCAAACTCGCATCCAGCGACGAAGACAATTTCAATATTTTGGATACCAAGCAGCTGGGGGAAACCTTATCGGGCACGACCCGTGTCATGACCTCTTTGCTGGGCGCGGTGGCGGCGGTCAGCTTGCTCGTGGGCGGCATCGGCATCATGAACATCATGCTCGTTAGCGTGACTGAGCGCACCCGTGAAATCGGTCTGCGGCTGGCTATCGGCGCTCTCGAAGGGGAAGTGCTGACCCAGTTTTTGATCGAGGCCGTGGTTCTGGCTTGCGTAGGGGGCCTGCTCGGCCTGATTCTGGCTGTCGGCGCATCCATCGGCCTGGCGCAGATCATGGATGTGCCATTCGTTTTCAACCCAGGCGTGAACCTGCTGGCTTTTGTTTTTTCGGCCGCTATCGGGGTGATCTTTGGCTATTTCCCCGCCCGACGCGCAGCCAAGCTCGACCCCATCGAGGCCTTGCGCCACGAGTGAGCAATCATCAGCCCAAAGGGTGTTGCCTGAGCCAGTCTGCGATCGCGCGCGGATAAATTCTGTGCTCTTGGGTGAGCACGCGAGCGGCTAGGGTGGCCGCTGAGTCATCAGGCAAGATGGGCACGACCGCTTGCGCCAGGATAG
>JAURGS010000295.1 GCA_030833685.1 Rhodoferax sp.
GGGATCGTCATTGAACATACGCATCACATCGATGTGCTTGAGTCCGTTGATGGGATCTCCCCCAATACCCACCGCCGAAGACTGCCCCAAGCCGATTTCGGTCAGTTGTGCCACAGCTTCATAAGTCAGGGTACCCGAGCGACTGACCACGCCAATTCGCCCCTTGCGGTGAATATGCCCAGGCATGATGCCAATCTTGATTTCATCGGGGGTGATCAAACCCGGACAGTTCGGGCCCAGCAACAAGGTCCGCTTGCCACCAGCAGCCTCTTTGGCTTTCATGCGGTTACGCACATCGAGCATGTCACGCACCGGGATGCCCTCGGTGATGCAAATCGCCAGATCCAGATCAGCCTCAACCGCTTCCCAGATCGCCGCAGCCGCGCCTGCTGGCGGAACGTAGATCACCGACACCGTCGCGCCGGTTTGCCCCGCTGCTTCTTTGACCGAGGCGTAAATCGGTATGTCAAAAATCGACTCGCCCGCCTTTTTGGGGTTCACGCCGGCCACAAAACAATTTTTGCCGTTGGCGTATTCCTGGCATTTCTCAGTGTGAAACTGGCCCGTCTTCCCCGTGATGCCCTGGGTGATGACTTTGGTGTTTTTGTTGATCAATATGGACATGTCAATATTCCTTCGGGCAATCAAGCGGCTTTCACAGCTGCAACGACTCTCTGGGCGGCCTCGGCCATGGTGTCGGCGCTGATGATGGGCAGGCCGGAATCCGCCAACATTTTTTTGCCCAGCTCCTCGTTGGTGCCCTTCATGCGGACCACCAAGGGAACGTCCAGGTTCACCGCACGGCAGGCCGTGATCACGCCGGTGGCAATGGTGTCGCACTTCATGATGCCGCCAAAAATGTTGACCAAAATCGCTTTGACCTTGTCATTCTTGAGCATGATCTTGAAGGCCTCGGTGACCTTCTCGGGGGTGGCACCGCCGCCCACGTCCAAAAAATTAGCCGGCTCCGCGCCAAACAGCTTGATCGTGTCCATGGTTGCCATGGCCAAGCCTGCGCCATTTACCAGGCAGCCGATATTGCCGTCCAGGCTGATGTAAGCCAGGTCAAACTTGCTGGCCTCGACTTCGGCGGGATCTTCCTCGTCCAGGTCACGGTAGGCCATGATTTCGGGGTGCCGAAACAGCGCATTGGCGTCAAAGTTGAACTTGGCGTCCAGCGCCATCACACCGCCCTGGCTGTCACGGTTCAGGGGGTTGATCTCGACCAGCGACGCGTCGGTTTCCATGTAGCACTGGTAGAGCTTTTGAAAAATATCCGCAGCCTGCGCCTGTGAGTCCGCCGGCATGCCAATGCCTTGTGCAATGCGCAGGGCTTGCGCCTGCGTCATGCCACCCATGGGATCAACATACTCGGTGATGATTTTTTCTGGGTTGCTGTGTGCAACCTCTTCAATATCCATGCCACCTTCGCTGGACGCCATGATCACATTCTTCTGGGTGCCACGGTCTGTAACGATACTGAAGTAGTACTCTTTTTTAATATCTGCGCCATCTTCAATAAGGAGGCGATTAACTTTTTGACCTTCTGGTCCTGTTTGATGAGTCTTGAGCTGCATACCCAAAATCTCGCCCGCCAGGCGCTTGACCTCGTCGATCGATTTGGCAACCTTGACGCCGCCGCCCTTGCCACGCCCGCCAGCGTGGATCTGGGCTTTAACCACCCAAATTGGCCCACCGAGCTTTTGCGCGGCCTCGACCGCTTCTTGAACGGTGAACGCGGCAATGCCCCGGGGCACTGGAACCCCAAACTGACGCAAGATCTCTTTGCCTTGGTATTCGTGAATTTTCATGAGAGCCTTCTCAATTGCTTCGCGGCTGCCTGCCGCGGCCGGCGCGCTCGGGCGTCAGCTGGGCGGAAAAGGGACAAACTGTATCATGTGAGCGTTATCAAATCGTGTGGCTTTGCCTTAGGGCAAGCCGCAAAAAACCGATGCAAAACCCAAAAAAAAATCTTTATCGACGGCGAAGCTGGCACCACAGGACTTCAGATCAGGGAACGCCTAGAACACATTACCCAAGTCGAGGTCATCAGCATCGCACCCGAAAAGCGCAAAGACCCCCTGGCCAAGCGCGAATTGCTGGCGGCTGCAGACCTGGTGGTGCTGTGTCTGCACGATGACGCCGCCCGCGAGTCGGTGGCCATGGTTGATGAGCTTGAGCGCGCCCAGGGCAAACCTGGCCCGAAAATCATTGATGCCTCCACCGCCCATCGCACTGCCCCGGGCTGGGTGTACGGGTTTGCAGAACTCGCACCTGGCCAGGCCGATGCGATTCGGCAAGCCAGCCGCGTGACCAACCCGGGCTGCTACGCCACGGGTGCTATTGCCTTGATCCGGCCCCTGGTTGATGCGGGCATCATCCCCAAAGATTTTCCTCTTTGCCTGCCATCGGTCAGCGGCTATTCCGGCGGGGGGCGCAGCATGATCGAAGCCTACGAACAGGGCAAAGCGCCCGCCTATGAGCTCTACGCCCTGGGACTCAAACACAAACATGTGCCCGAGATCATGGCCTGCACAGGACTCACCCGCCGCCCACTGTTCGTGCCTTCTGTCGGCAACTTTCGCCAGGGCATGCTGGTGCAAGTCCCCTTGCATTTGGAGCAGTTGCCCGGCCAACCCAGCGCCAACGACCTGCTCCAAGCATTGGCCAGCCATTACGCCGGCAGCCCCTGGGTCAAAGTGCTGGAGGTCACGCCCGACAACAAGCTCGATGCGCTCGCGCTGGCCGACACCGATGGCATGGAGCTACGAGTTTTTGCCAATGCAGACGCCAATGACGATTTCCGCCACGCGGTGCTGGTTG
>JAURGS010000296.1 GCA_030833685.1 Rhodoferax sp.
GCCGCCCGACATGTTGCAGTACGACAACTCCGCATTGATTGAGCAACTGCTTGCGCTGCGGCTGGAAGAAGCTAAGTTGTTGGGCTACCCTGACTTTGCCTGTTTGTCCCTGGTCCCCAAGATGGCACAGTCTCCTGGACACGTGATCGACTTCCTGCGCGATTTGGCCCACAAAGCACGACCGTTTGCGCAGCGGGAAATTGAAGAACTGCGTGCGTTTGCCGATCAGTCACTGGGGCTTTCAGACCCGCAGGCCTGGGACTGGGCTTTTGTGAGCGAGCGGCTCAAAGAGTCCCGCTATGCGTTTAGCGAACAAGAGGTCAAGCAATACTTTCCATTGCCCCGAGTTCTGGATGGTCTGTTCAGGATCGTGGAGACCCTTTTTGAAGTACAGATCCGTGCCGATAACGCCAGCGTGTGGGACGGGTCTGTTCAGTTTTACCGGATTGAGCGCCAAACCCCGCAGGGTCAAGCTGCGTTGCTGGGCCAGTTTTACCTGGATCCGTCGGCGCGCACAGGAAAGCGTGGCGGCGCTTGGATGGACGACGTGCGCGGCCGTTGGCTGCGCCCCGACAGCCAGCGTCTTCAAACACCAGTGGCGCATCTGGTCTGTAATTTTGCAGCCGGGGTGAATGGCAAACCGGCCTTGCTGACCCACGACGATGTCATCACCTTGTTCCATGAATTCGGTCATGGACTTCATCACCTGTTGACCCAGGTTAACGAACATGACGTCGCAGGCATCAGTGGCGTGGAGTGGGATGCGGTCGAATTGCCCAGTCAAATGATGGAGAACTTCTGTTGGGAGTGGACTGTTCTGCAAGGCATGACCGCGCATGTGGACACCCAGGAGCCGCTGCCGCGACCGCTTTTTGACAAAATGATTGCGGCTCGCAATTATCAAACGGCGATGCAAACCTTACGCCAAATTGAATTCGCGCTTTTTGACATGCTCCTGCACACCGAACCCAGACCCAGCCAGTCGGTACAGACATTGCTGGAACAAGTTCGTCAGGAAGTGGCTGTTTTGCAGCCGCCAGCATGGACACGTTCGGCGCATACTTTCAGCCATATTTTTGCGGGCGGCTATGCAGCTGGGTACTACAGCTACAAGTGGGCTGAAGTGCTGAGTGCAGATGCTTACGCCGCATTTGAAGAGTCGATGACCGCTGACGGCCTGCCCAGCGTGGAGACCGGGCGTCGGTACCGCCAATGCATTCTGGAAGCCGGCGGGAGTCGTCCGGCCATAGAATCGTTCAAAGCGTTTCGTGGCCGAGAGCCGAGCTTGGATGCCTTGCTGCGGCATCAAGGTATGGCTGTTACCGCCTAAAGGAAGACTGTTGGTGCAACACCTGATCAGATTGTTCATTGTCTTGGTATCGTCCGTGCCCATGCTGGCAACGGCCCAGACCACAATTTACAAACAGCGTGATTCACAAGGTCGGCTGGTGTTTTCAGACCGTCCCATCAGTTTGGATGCCCAAGCCAGCATCGCGCGAGCCGCCGCAGGCCCGGCCAGCGAAGGGACTTCAACTGACCTGCCACCCACCCTTCGTGACGTGGTAAGTCGCTACCCCGTGACGCTGTACACCGCCAAAGACTGCCTTCCGTGTGACAACGGGCGCAAGCTCTTGCTTGCCCGGGGGATTCCTCATTCAGAAAAGACTGTGCTGACGCCTGAGGATGGCCAAGCACTCACGAAACTAAGCGGCGGCCTCTCCGTGCCGCTGCTTACCATTGGCAGCCAGCAACTCAAAGGTTTTTCTGAAACCAGTTGGACGGACTACCTTAGCGCAGCAGGTTACCCCGCTCGCAATACCCTGCCCGCCAGCTATCAACCCCCCGCGCCAAGGCCCATGGTCGAGCTCGCGTCACCCATACCGGCCGAGCAGCCTGAGGAGGCAGCGCCGCCCGCAGCCACCGGCACGGTATTACCACAGCCCAGTAGTCCCACCACGCAAAACCCCGCCGGGATCATTTTTTAGTCTGTGGCTGCTGGAAGCGCGATCTGATGATCGACGCTGAACTGGTAGTCCTTGAAAACATGCTCAGCGCTGAGCAGCTGGTAGCTGCCGTCGGCCTTGCGCCGGCTGGTATCTTTGAGCCGGTACACATAGTGCCCACAGGTCCACACCTTGAAATTGCGCATATGGGTGCACAAACAGGTCTTGTCCATGACAACAATGTTTTTTCCATCCGGATGCGCCTGCAGTTCCCGATTAAACGCGTTCACGTAGGCACAACTGCCGTTGCCATCCAGCAAGTACCCGTAGGACTCGCAATTGGGCCGAATGCCTGACCCAATGGCTGGCGAGGACTTGAGCATTCGCATGGGGTAGCCAGTCGGCGATATGGTGTTGACAATCACATCCTCTTCATGGGCCCCGAAATAGAGTTGCTTGACGTCTTCTGGCAAGCCGCATTCCTGGGTCACTGTGAAGCGGGTCGCCACCTGCACCGCTGAAGAACCAGTTTCTAAAAAAGACACCGCATCGGTTCCTGTGAAAACCCCACCAGCGGCGATCACAGGAATATTGAGCTGCTCGTCCTGGATGAACTTGATCACTTCCTGGGTGATCGTGGCCAGGTCAAATTCTGCCCAGTCCATGCCAAAACCCAGGTGACCACCTGCCAAAGGACCCTCGACGTTGACGTAATCCGGGTTTCGCTCGAGACGGGCGTTTTTGCGCAAAAACAATTGCAAAGCACGCACCGAGGAGACGATGATGCCTAGCTTGGCATCGCGAAAGCGCGGGTGATCGGCTATCAGCGCCAATGAGCCCAAATGCAAGCCTGCGCTCAGGGTGA
>JAURGS010000297.1 GCA_030833685.1 Rhodoferax sp.
TGTTCCAATAGTTGGCGTAGCGCTCGAACACCATGCGGTCCTGGGCCACACGCTCAACAAATTTGAACGGTCCCGAGCACACCGGTGCCGTGCCAAAGTTGGCACCCCCGGCTTTGGCCGCTTTGGGTGACACCATCATGCCCGAGCGGTCAGCCAGGGCCGCCAGCAGGGGTGAAAAAGGCGCAGCCAAATTCAGGCGCACGGTTGCAGCGTCAACCACGTCGACCGAGGTAACCGGGCGCAACTCGCCGCTGCGGTTGGAGCCCTGCATGGTCTTGTGTCGCTCGATATTGAACTTGACCGCCTCCGCGTCGAATTTCTCACCGTCGTGAAAGGTTACGCCACTGCGTAGCTTGAGGGTCAGCGCTTTGCCGTCTGGGCTCCACTGAAAGCTGGTGGCCAATTGCGGCACGTAGTTGAGCTTTTCGTCCACGTCAATGAGCTTGTCGCACAGCGCAGAAAACACAATGCGCCCCACGAAGGTGCGCGCCAGTGTTGGGTCCAGAATGTCTGGGTCTTCCGCCAGGCCAATGCGCAGGGTCTGGGCCTGCGACAACAGCGGCACCAAGGCCACGGCCATCACGCTGGCCATCTTTTTAATTTGAGGTTTCATGCGAGGTCTCCTAGGTTAAAAATAAAACCAGCGGTTTTTACGGTGCTGGCGCGGGGGTTGCATAAAAAGCGGACAGCAATTGTGTCAGTCTCTTGCGCGAGGGGTTGGGGTGAGCGGCTGCCAAGGGGGATGCCGGTGCCTGCACCAGCGGGAAATGGCAGGCAACCGCGTGGTGCACGTCGCCCGCGAACTCGGGCACTTGCACGGCGCACTGCGCTTGGGCGTACGCGCAGCGGGTGTGCAAATGGCATCCGCTGGGAGGGTTCAAAGGGCTTGGAATATCGCCGCTGAGCAGTTTGCGTTCACGGCGAGGCCCCGGCTCAGGCAGTGGAATCGCCTGCATCAGCGCCTGCGTGTAGGGGTGTTTGGGGGAGCGAAAGATCTGGTTTTTGTCGCCAATCTCAACCACGCGACCCAGGTACATCACAGCTACCCGGTCGGCGACATGTTTAATCACCGCCAGGTCGTGTGCGATGAACACGTATGAGAGCGCAAATTGTTGCTGTAAGTCTTTGAGCAGGTTGACCACTTGCGCCTGCACCGACACATCCAGCGCCGAGACAGCCTCGTCGCAAACGATCAAGCGAGGTTCCACCGCCAGCGCCCGGGCGATTCCGATTCTTTGGCGTTGACCACCAGAGAACTCATGCGGGTAGCGCTGCGCCGCTTCAGCCGGAAGACCCACCGTGTGCAGCAGCTCGCTTACCCGTTGGGCTTCGCGCCCAACGTGCAGGTGATGCACCAGCAGGGGCTCCTGCAGCGTCTGGCCAACTGTTTTGCGGGGGTTAAGCGAGGAGTAGGGGTCTTGAAAGATCAACTGCATATCGCGCCGCTGAGCGCGAAGCGCATCCCTTCCAAGGGCGAGCAAATCTTGATCGCCCAAGCGCAGCGTGCCGGCGGTGGGTTCGATCAGGCGTAGCAATAAACGGCCCAACGTGGACTTGCCACAACCCGATTCGCCCACTACTCCCAGTGTTTCGCCCTGGTTCAGGGTCAGGTCTACACCATCCACGGCGCGTACCACGCCTGTCGTGCGGCCCAGCATACCGCCGCGGACAGGAAAGTGTTTGACCAGGCCAGTGGCTTGCATCAACACGGTGCTGGCACTGTTGGCCTGCGGTGCGCTCATGCGTTGGCCCCTGCAAGGGTTGCGCTTAACAAAGCTTCGGGCACCAGGGGTGCTTTGAAGCAAGACGAAAAATGACCAGGTCCCACGGACTGCAGCGGCGGGGTGTGGGCACGACACTTTGCATCTGCAAAGGGACAGCGTTGGGCAAAGTCACAACCCGCAGTGCGCGTCGCCATATTGGGCACTTGGCCTCGGATGGCAGCCAGTCGGCTTTGCTCGGCATCCAGCCGGGGGATCGAGCCCAATAAACCAACGGTATAGGGATGTTGTGGCTCATTGAATAAGTCGTCAACTGAGCCCTGCTCCACGACGCGACCGGCGTACATCACCATGACCTCGTCGGCAAATTCGGCCACAACGCCCAGATCGTGGGTGATCAAAATGATCGCAGTGCTGGTCTCTTCCTGAAGCGTTTGCATCAGATCCAGAATCTGCGCCTGGATCGTCACATCTAGCGCCGTGGTGGGCTCATCGGCAATCAGCAGTCGGGGTTCACATGCCAAAGCCATGGCAATCATCACGCGCTGGCGCATGCCCCCGCTGAGCTTGTGCGGAAATTCGTCAAAGCGTTGCTCGGGGGCCGGAATGCGCACCATGCGCAGCATGTCGATAGCGCGCGCTTTGGCTTGTGCACGGCTGAGCTTTCTGTGCCGCATTAAGCCTTCGATGATCTGCTCGCCAACGGTGAAGGAAGGGTTCAGCGAGGACATGGGTTCTTGAAAAATCATGGCCATGCCGTTGCCACGCAGATCCCGCATGTCGTCTTCGCCTAAGCCAACAAGCTCACGCCCTTCAAAACGAATCGAACCCGATGCCACACGCCCGATTCGCTTGGGCAACAAACTCATGACGGACAGCGATGTGACGCTTTTGCCGCAGCCTGACTCGCCGACCAGCGCCAATGTTTTACCGCGCTCAATTTCGAAACTCACACCATCAACGGCTTTGAGCAATTGGCGTGGTTTGCGCTCAATGACTCGACTAAGCCATGGCGCAGAGACATCAAAAGTTTTGGCCAAGTCACGGGCAATGACCAAGGCTTGAGAATTTGGTGGAGAGTTTG
>JAURGS010000298.1 GCA_030833685.1 Rhodoferax sp.
GAAAGTGAGTGCGCCGCCGGGCGCAATCCCGGCCAAGGGCGCTCAAAAGAACCCTCTCAATGCCCAAGGATCTTGGACAAAAAGTCCTGCGCCCGATCCGTCTGCGGCGCATCAAAGAACTGCTGAGGCGGGGCTTGTTCCACCACCTGGCCTTGGTCCATGAAGATGACTCGGTCGGCCACCGCCTTGGCAAAACCCATTTCGTGAGTTACTACCAACATGGTCATGCCCTGGCTGGTCAGCTCGATCATCACGTCCAGCACTTCCTTGATCATCTCGGGGTCGAGGGCCGATGTGGGCTCATCGAACAGCATGATCTTGGGCTTTAGGCACAGCGCACGAGCAATGGCCACGCGCTGCTGCTGCCCACCAGACAACTGCAGGGGGTATTTGTTGGCATGCTCGGCAATGCGCACACGCTCGAGTTGCACCATGGCTTTGTCGATGGCTTCCTTGCGAGGCATCTTGGCCACCCAGGTGGGTGACAAAATGAGGTTTTCCATCACAGTCAGGTGCGGGAACAGGTTGAACTGTTGGAACACCATACCAACCTCGCGTCGCACCTTGTCAATGCCCTTAAGGTCATCGCCTAAAAGGGTACCGTCAACGGTGAGGGTGCCTTCCTGGTATTCCTCCAGGGCGTTGATGCAGCGGATCAGGGTGGATTTGCCAGAACCCGAGGGGCCGCAAATAACCACTTTTTCGCCTTTGGCGAACTGCAGGTTGACGTCGCGCAGCACGTGGTATCCATTACTGGCATACCACTTGTTCACGCCTTTGAATTCAATGATGGGGGTCGCGTTGGAGGTCATAGGTCTCTTTCAATCAGCGGACTTTGCTCACGGCCGTACGCTCTTCGATCCACAGGCTGTAGCGCGACATGGCAAAGCAGAACGCGAAATAAATTAAGGTGATGAAGAAATAGGCTTCGATCTTGAAGGGGCGCCAGTCTGCGTCCGAGTTAAGCGCTAAGCCCAACGCACCGGTGAGCTCATAGAGCGACACAATGGTCACCAGCGAGGTGTCTTTGAACAGGCCAATGAAGGTGTTCATAATGGACGGCACCACGATGGCCAAAGCTTGTGGCAATACGATCATGCGCTGGGTTTGCCAATACGTGAGGCCCAAGGTGGCGGCCGCTTCGGTCTGACCTTTGGGCAAAGCCTGTAAGCCGCCACGAATCACCTCGGCCATGTAGGCCCCAGAAAACAGGGTGATGCCCACCACCACACGCACCAGCACGTCGATCTTCACGCCCTCGGGCATGAACAGCGGCAGCATGAACGAGGCCATGAACAGCACCGTGATCAGCGGCACGCCGCGAACCAGCTCCACATAGAGCGTGCACAGGGTCTTGATGGTGGGCATGTTAGAGCGACGGCCCAGCGCCACAAAGATGGCCAGCGGAAAGGCCAGCGTCATGGAGATCACCGTCAGCATCACCGTCAGCGGCAAACCGCCCCATTGGTCGGTATCGACCTCGGTCAGGCCGAAAAAGCCGCCCTTCATCAGCACGAAATACACAACCAACATCACGGCCCAAATCAGCGGCAGTGCCTTGTTCCAAAAACGCGGCATGCAACTGATGACCACCACACCCAACATCAAGGCGGTAGCAATCACAGGTCGCCAGTGCTCGACTTCAGGGTAACGGCCCATCACGATCAGACGGCCTTTTTCGGAAATCACGCCCCAGCAAGCCCCTGCGCCTCGCGCGTCGTTGCAGGCTTGCAAGTTGCTGCCAAAAACGGCTTGCAACACCGCCCAATCGAGAGAGGAGACCAAGGCCCACAGGCACACGGCCAGCAGGGCCAGCGACATCAGGCTGTTGCCCAGGCTGGAAAACAAATTGCTGCGCAACCAGGCCACAGGCCCCGCACTGCGACCTGGCATGGGCCGGGCATCGATGGATTTGAAAACATTCATGTCAGCGCTCCCGGATGGCGGCACTGGTGTTGAACCAGTTCATGAGGGCCGAAGTGATAAGGGACAGGGTGAGGTACACCAGCATGACGATCGACAACGCTTCGATGGCGCGACCCGTTTGGTTAAGTGATGTGTAAGCAATAGAGACCAAGTCAGGGTAGCCAATGGCCACCGCGAGAGAGGAGTTCTTCGTCAGGTTCAGGTACTGGCTGGTCAGCGGGGGAATGATCACACGCAAGGCCTGCGGCAGCACCACCAAGCGCATGGACTGGCTTTTGTTCAGGCCCAAAGAAGCCGAGGCCTCGTGCTGACCCAGCGACACCGAGGCGATGCCCGAGCGAACGACTTCGGCGATGAAAGAGGCGGTGTAAAACACCAGTCCAAACAGCAGGGCCATGAATTCAGGGCTGAACGCGCCGCCGTCTTCGATCTGGAAGTCGCCCTTTTTGGGCAAGTCCCATTCGTTGGGGGCGCCACCGACCCACCACCCGAGCACAGCCAGCGCCAGCGTCACAGCCAAGGAGACCGCCCACACCGGACGGGTGTGTCCAGTGCGGTCAAAATGCGCCTGCGCCATGCGGCGATAAACCACGGCAAAGACCAAGCCCAAACCCACACCGACCATAGCCAGGGTCTGACCCAACTGCCACACGGGCGATGGAAACGAGACCCCGTTTTTGCTCAAAAAGAAATGGCCCGAATTCCAAGCGCTGTCCAGATCAGGCAGCATCTCGGTAAAGACGAGATACCAAATAAGCAACTGCAAATAAACCGGTACATTGCGGAAAAATTCAACGTAGACATAACAAATTTTGCGTACCAAAAAGTTGGTCGAAAACCGCCCCACCCCCAGCAGCACACCCAGCACTGT
>JAURGS010000299.1 GCA_030833685.1 Rhodoferax sp.
AAGCTTCGCGGGTGCCCACGCTTCAATTGCCTGCTTTGCCAACAGTGAGGTGGCGATATGGGTGTTGTGCCCATCGAGTGCGTGCGGGCAAACCACCAGCCGTGGCTGACAGGCAGCCAACTGCGTTTTCAGTGCCAAGACGGCTTGCTGCCATTGGGGCGTATTTGCTGCAGCATCCTTGGGCGAAATGCCCTCCAGGCCCTGGCCTGGCTGGCCACTGGCTGCGCGCAGTTCAAAGCCCAGTGCATCACAACAGGCCTGCGCCTCTGCCCAACGTTGGCTTCGTCTATCCAAGCGACTGCCCAGGGTGACAGCCAGGTTCACCACGCGCCAGCCCGCCTCGTGGCGCAGCCGCCAGGCGATTGCGCCACTGATGGCCTCGTCATCCGGATGCGGCGAGACCAACACACAGACTGGCGCGCCTGTCGATACAGCGGCAGGTGCCAATGAGACCGCGGTGGGTGTGTCGATGCCAGCGGCCGGGTCGCGCAGCAGCGCGTCGAAGCGCTCAACGAATGAGAGAAAGTTATCGCTCAAGAGTCTTGGGCCTGGCAAGCGGGAAAGCCAAATGCCTGGGCAGCCTTATTGGGCCTTAAAGAGACAGCACCGGCGGCAGGTATTTCGCCAGCAAGTCTTCGTAATAGGGTCGCAAAGACTTCAGATCTGGCGGACTGGGGTTTTTACTGTACAGGTCGTACGGGTTGAAAGCCTGAACCCAGCGCAGGTTCTCCCGGTCCTTGGCATCGGTCAGGTAGTCATAAGCCCCCTCGCGATGCCAGGCATAGAAGGAGTGGTAGCGCAACATGTAAAGCGCGGGTTCGGGAAGATGGTTTTTGACCAACTGGTAAAGGTATTCGTCATGGCCCCATGACATGGTGACCTGGTCCAACCCACATCCTTGGGTGTACACACCCAGTGGGGTGTTGTAGCGGGGATCGGTGGCGTCAGGGTTGTCCTTGAAAAATTCGTGGAAGACGATTTTTTCGGAGTGTCTGCAGCCCACGGGAAAGGTGTCGCCAACCACAGCCCACTGCGGCTCACCAAACAGGCAAAGCACCTTGCCCAGATCATGGATAAAGCCGGTTAACACAAACCAGTCCGGGTGTCCATCGGCCTTGATAGCCTCGGCCGTCTGCAGCACATGGGCGATCTGCGGCAGGCTGATGTCGGGGT
Source organism: Rhodoferax sp. (assembly GCA_030833685.1). Lineage (GTDB taxonomy): Bacteria > Pseudomonadota > Gammaproteobacteria > Burkholderiales > Burkholderiaceae_C > Rhodoferax. Next base: position 1,174 of record JAURGS010000299.1, read on the forward strand.
CGGACTCGTCCACCAGCGTATTGAGGTAGTCCAGCGCTTCCCAGGGCGTCATCTGGCGGGTATTAAAGCCCAGCCACTGCGCTCGTTTGCTGCGCACAAAGTCCACGGTCTGGTAGCAGTGATTGGCTTTGTAAAAAGCGCGAACGTGGTCAATGCCGTCCTTGTCGTAGTCGCGGTAGCCTTCCTTGTCGACAGTTTGTGCGCTGGTTTGCATGTTGACTTGCTCTAGGAGTGAAATGGAGCACGATTCTCTTCAATAATCGCTTATTTAACAAGGTAAATCACCATGGACGCTATCGCGCAACGCCTGAGCATGGCACAAGAGATCAGCCAGAAGGCCGCCCGCATTGCCATGGACTACTTTGGACAGCGCGAATCCTTGGCCATTGAATCCAAGGGGCCTCAGGATGTGGTCTCACAGGCCGACAAAGCGGTTGAGCAGTTCATCTGGCAAGAGCTGGAGCAGGCGTTTCCGGGTGATGCGATCCACGGCGAGGAGTTGGGGCGCTCTGGCCATTCTTCGGACTTCACTTGGGTAATCGATCCGATTGACGGCACCGCCAATTTTGTTGCAGGAATCCCGTTTTGGTGTGTGGTGCTCGCTTGTGTTTACCGAGGCGAGGTGGTCATCGGCATCATCGTGGACCCCAACCACGGCGACCACTACTGGGCCCGCAAAGGCCATGGTGCGTTTTTGAATGAGCGGCCGATGCAGGTGAGTTCAGCCACATCGATCGTGCAAGGATCAATGGGGGTGGGGTATTGCAACCGCATGACACCAGACTCACTGTTACGCTTTCTCAAGCCGCTGGTTGACCATGGGGGCATGTATTACCGCAACGCCTCGGGTGCCTTGATGCTGGCCTATGTTGCGGCCGGCAAGCTGATCGCCTACCAAGAGGCCCACATGAATCCCTGGGACTGTCTGGCCGGCCTTTTAATGGTGGAGGAGGCCGGTGGCAAGAGCTGGCCCTACAACACCGAGAAGATGTTTTCCCGGGGAGACGCTATTTTGGCGGGAGCTCCCCAGGTGGTTGACCAGGTGCAGGACTGGGCAGCCTTCACGCTCGATCTGGAGCCCATTCGAGTCTGAGTTCAGTCCTGCAGCAACACAGTGGCCTCTTCAGGCAAGAGCAACTCGACAGCGCTTGCGGTTGCGAAAGCGCTTTGCGTGCGGTTGTCACGCACCAGCAACTCGCCCACAGCGGTCTGCACCGTGTACTCCATGTGGTCGCCCAAATAGCTGACTTTGCGCAGCGTGCCAGGCAGGCAGGTGCTAGCCTGGCCATCTTGCGCTGGTCGAATTTGAACTTTGGAAGGTTGAATGGCCAGGTGGCCCGATCGTGCCACTTTACAGTCGCCTTGGACTAAGAGGCGAAGATCGGCGAGCCTGACTTCCGCCAGGCCATTGCCATGCGGGGCCACTCCGCAGGCCAGGATATTGGCCTCACCCATGAAGTCAGCGACGAACCGGGTTTGCGGTTTTTCGTACAGGACACGCGGTGAGCCGATTTGCGCCACAACGGCATTGTTGAGAACAACGATGGTGTCAGAAATGGCCAGTGCCTCTTCCTGGTCGTGGGTGACGTAAATGACGGTGAGCTTGAGCGACTGC
>JAURGS010000029.1 GCA_030833685.1 Rhodoferax sp.
TGCCGTCGGGCTGGCGTTCGACCGCGTGGTCGATGACCGCCGCAATGCGCCGGCGACCCGCCATTGTCGACGACGTGCGCATGAGAACCTCGAGTGCGGGCCGCGCGACCAGCTCGAAACTCACGAGGCTGCTGACCGGATTGCCCGGCAAACCCATGAAATGCGCAGATCCCACGCGCCCATACGCAAAGGGCTTGCCCGGTTTCATGCCGATCTGCCACAAATCAAGATGGCCCAACTCCTGCACCGCAGGCTTGATGTGATCCTCCTCGCCAACCGATACGCCGCCGCTGGTGAGAATCAAATCATGTGCCTGGCTGGCCTGTCGCAGGGCTTGAATCGTTGCCTCGCGCTCATCGGGAACAATGCCCAGATCGCTCACCACACAACCGAGTCGCTGCAGCAAGGCTTTGAGAAAAAAGCGGTTCGAGTTGTAGATCGCGCCCGCTGGCATTTGCGCAGGCTCTACCGTGCCGGGCATCACCAACTCGTCACCGGTGGACAGCAGTGCCACGCGTGGCTGGCGCACCACCGGCAAGTCAGCCATCCCAATGCCAGCTGCCAGGCCAATCGCAGCGGGGTCAAGCCGATGACCGCGGCTCAGGATGACCGCATCACGGCGCACGTCTTCGCCGCTGCGCCGAATCCACTGGCCAGGCTGCACCGCCTCGTTGACCTGCACACGCCCATCATCGAGAACCTCGCAGGCCTCTTGCATGACCACCGCGTCTGCGCCTTCGGGGATAGGCGCACCGGTAAAGATACGGGCCACCGACATCGGCGCCAAGGCCACCCCACTGCTGCCGGCTGGAATGCGCTGGGACACAGGCAGCGGCTGCGCTGCCTGCAAGTCCGCACAACGCAGGGCGTAGCCGTCCATGGAACTGTTGTCCTGCGGCGGCACCTGAAGCGCAGACACCACATCATGCGCCAGCACACGGCCGTCGGCATCAAAGGTAGAAACCAGATCGATCTCGTCTAGAGGCTTGGCGTGGGCCAGCAGTTCTTGCAAAGCGTCGTCCAGGGCTTTGAGCGCTTTGGGAGCAGGGCGCCCCGGCATGTTCACGGCCGTCATAGGTGCTTCTCCGGGTTGTAATGAAAACGGTCCGCCTGACCCAGCATCCAGTCCACCACTACGGCTGGTCGGTCCAGGTCCAGCACAGGCAGCGCCGTTGGCGTAGGCAGGTCCGGTGCGGAATTGGTGGCAATGGCCACAATGAATGGGTCCACTTCGTAGCGGCAAGGTTTTTGAGCCTGCGCCCGCCAAACTTCGATCTTGAACAGGTCAGAGTCCTTGAAGCCTTCCACCAACACCCAATCAACGCCATCAAACACTTCGCTTAGCAAATGGTGCACGCTAAGCTTCTGGGGCACCTCAAACTCCCGAATCAAAGCCAACCGTTTGTCCGATGCCACGACCACCTCAAATGCGCCCGCTTCACGGTGGCGGTAGGTGTCCTTGCCGGGGTGGTCGATGTCAAAGCTATGGTGAGCATGCTTGATCACCGATACCCGCTGACCGCGCAGGCGCAACTCAGCCACGATTTGCTCAACCAGGGTCGTCTTGCCCGCGCCAGAAAAACCGGCAAATCCAATCACATTCATCTACCTACCCTCAAGAACTGGTTGGCGCGAGTCATCTGTCTGGCCCTGCCCTATCTCAGGCACAGTTGGCAGCGATAAAGCGCTTGATCTCGGCCACATCGGCAGCCATGGAGACCACTTTTTTGGGCAGCTTTTCAATGCCTTCAAACTTGCTGGGGCGCTCGGGCTCTCGGCCGGTCGCCTCAACAATGGTTTGCGCAAACTTGATCGGCAACGCAGTTTCCAAAACAATCATTGGCACGCCCTCTTGCCGGTATTCACGCGCCACTTTCACACCGTCAGCCGTGTGGGTGTCAATCAGGCAAGACAAACGCTGGTCGCAGTCGCGAATCGTCGCCAAGCGATCTGCATGGGTGCTTTTGCCACTCAAGAACCCAAAGCGCGCTGCTGCCTCCGGAAACACCGGGTCATCGCGCAAATCAAAACTGCCGGCGCGGCTTAGGGCGTCGGCGAACAAGCTTTTGTTTCGCTTGGCGTCTCGACCCAATAAGTCAAACACGAAACGCTCGAAATTACTGGCCTTGGAAATGTCCATCGATGGACTTGAGGTTTCATGTGTGTCCTTGCCGCCGCGCACCCGATACACACCGGTCTTGAAGAACTCGTCAAGTACATCGTTTTCGTTGGTGGCAACCACCAGATGGGCGATCGGCAGGCCCATCATGCGTGCCACATGGCCGGCGCAGACATTGCCAAAATTTCCGCTGGGTACCGTAAAAGAGACTTTCTCGCTGTTGCTGGTCGTTGCCTGGAAATAACCCGCGAAGTAGTAAACCACCTGGGCCAGCAGCCGGGCCCAGTTGATTGAGTTGACGGTGCCGATACGGTACTTGGACTTGAATACCAAATCGTTGCTGACCGCCTTGACCATGTCCTGGCAATCGTCAAAAACACCGTCAACGGCGATGTTGAAGATATTGGCATCTTGCAGGCTGAACATTTGCGCTTGCTGAAACGGGCTCATGCGCCCAGCCGGACTGGTCATAAAAACCCGAACGCCCTGCTTGCCGCGCATCGCGTATTCGGCCGCGCTTCCTGTGTCTCCGCTGGTAGCGCCCAAAATATTGAGCTCCTCACCGCGACGCTTGAGCTCGTACTCAAACAGATTGCCCAGCAACTGCATGGCCATGTCCTTGAACGCCAGCGTCGGCCCGTTTGACAGCGCTTCAAGCCAGATGCCGGGCTCTAGCGGGCGCAGGGGAACAATTTGCGGGTTGCCAAAGACCTTTGCGGTATAGGTCTTTTTGCACATCGCCGCCAAGTCATCAGGGGCAATGTCATCAATGTAAAGCGACAAAATCTCAAAAGCCAGCTGGGCATAGCCTTCTTGCGCGAACACTTCGCGCAGCCGCTGCAGGGCGGCGCCATCTAAACGCGGGTACGTCTCAGGCAGGTACAAGCCGCCGTCGGGTGCGAGCCCCTCGAGCAAAATTTCGCAAAAACGCTTACGTTCGGAGTGACCGCGCGTGGAGAGGTATCTCATCAGGCCAATTCTTCCTTGCGAATGCGAGTGATCGGGCCCAACACGGTTGGCAAGGCCTGCATCAGCGCGATTGCCTGGTTCATGTCAGCCTCCAGGCACTCGTGCGTCAAGATGATCACGTCGGTTTGCGCTACCTCGCCTGGCGCGGTGGATTCTGACGTGTCATCTGCCTCGCGCTGCAGCACGGCATCAATGCTGATACCCGCTTGCGCCAGGATGCCTGTGACCCGGGCCAGCACGCCGGTCTCATCAGCCACCCTCAGGCGCAGGTAATAACTGGTTCGCACCTGATCCATCGGCAAGATGCTCTGGTCGCTCATGGCATGGGGTTGAAAAGCCAGGTGCGGCACGCGGTTTAAGGGGTCAGCTGTGTGCAAACGGGTCACGTCGACCAGGTCAGCAATTACCGCGCTGGCGGTGGGCTCGGAGCCAGCACCTTTGCCGTAGTACATGGTGGACCCGACAGCGTCGCCCTGCACCAACACCGCGTTCATGGCGCCCTCGACGTTGGCGATCAATCGCTTGGCGGGAATCAGGCACGGATGCACACGCAACTCCACGCCGGCGCTCGACTTCTTGGTGATGCCCAGCAGCTTGATTCGGTAGCCCAACTGCTCGGCGTAGCGAATATCGGTTGCCGAAAGCTTGGTGATGCCTTCAACATAGGCCTTGTCAAACTGCACCGGAATGCCAAAAGCGATCGCACTCATCAATGTCGCTTTGTGCGCAGCATCAACACCCTCGATATCAAAGGTCGGGTCCGCTTCGGCGTAACCCAAGCGCTGCGCCTCTTTGAGCACCACCTCAAAGTCAAGGTTCTTGTCACGCATCTCCGACAGAATGAAATTGGTCGTGCCGTTAATGATGCCGGCGATCCACTCAATGCGGTTGGCCGTTAGGCCTTCACGCAAGGCCTTGATGATCGGAATACCACCGGCCACCGCTGCCTCAAACGCCACCATGACACCCCTGGCGCTGGCAGCCGCAAAAATCTCTGTGCCGTGCACCGCCAGCAAAGCCTTGTTGGCGGTGACCACGTGCTTGCCTGCTGCGATGGCCTCGAGCACCAGGGTTTTGGCGATGCCGTAGCCACCAATCAGCTCGATCACGATGTCGATGTCCGGGTTGGCGATCACTGCCCGCGCGTCACTGACCACCTGAACGTCATCGCCCACCAGGCTTTTGGCCCGCTCCACGTTCAGGTCGGCGACCATACTGATGCGAATCTCGCGCCCTGCGCGACGCACGATTTCCTGCTGATTGCGGCTCAAGACGTTGTAGGTTCCAGAACCCACAACACCAATACCCAACAGACCCACTTGAATCGCTTTCATTTCTATCCTTGAATCTTTTTTCCGTCTGATCTTGGGCATCCTATCTAGGTGCCCCAGATGCCTTGTCAGTGCTCGTGACGCCTACGATAGGTCTCTAAAAATGTTGCAATGCGCCCAATGGCTTCGCGCAAATCATCCTCATGCGGCAAAAACACGATGCGAAAGTGATCGGGCTGCGCCCAATTAAAACCGGTGCCCTGCACCAGCATGACCTTGGTCTCCTGTAACAGTTCTAAAAAGAACTGTTGGTCATCCTGAATTGGGTAGACCTGAGGGTCCAGGCGCGCAAACATGTACAGAGCCGCAGAGGGCTTGACACAGGTCACCCCCGGTATGGCCGTGATCAGCTCATAGGCCAAATCGCGCTGGCGCCGCAGACGTCCGCCCTCGCCTACCAGTTCGTTAATGCTTTGGTAGCCGCCAAGCGCGGTCTGGATAGCCCACTGCCCCGGCACGTTAGAGCACAAGCGCATGTTGGAGAGCATGTTCAGGCCCTCGATATAGTCGCCCGCGAGCTTTTTGTCACCAGAGACCACCATCCAGCCTGCCCGGTAACCACAGGAGCGGTAACTCTTGGACAGCGAGTTAAACGTGAGCGTTAGAACGTCTTCGCTCAGCGACGCCAGCGCGGTGTGCTTGACATCGTCGTACACCACTTTGTCATAGACCTCATCGGCAAACAAGACCAGGCCGTGCTCGCGCGCAACCTCGATCATCTCAAGCAATATCTCGGTTGAATACAAGGCACCGGTTGGGTTGTTAGGGTTAATCACCACCAGGCCACGCGTGCGCTCTGTGATTTTGGAGCGCAGGTCCTTCATGTCGGGCATCCAACCGGTGCGCTCGTCGCACAGGTAGTGCACTGGTGTGCCGCCAGACAGGCTGGCCGCTGCCGTCCACAAAGGATAGTCCGGGGCTGGCAGCAGGATTTCGTCGCCGTTGTTGAGCAAGGCGTTTGTGGCCATCACGATCAGCTCGCTGGCGCCGTTGCCAAGGTAAATGTCCTCCAACTCAACGCCTTTGACCCCTTGACGCTGCGTCTCATGCATGACAGCCTTGCGCGCGGCGAAAATACCCTTGCTCTCCGAATAGCCCGCCGAGTTAGGCAGGTTTCGGATCATGTCTTGCTGGATTTCCTCTGGAGAGTCAAAACCAAACGTCGCCAGGTTGCCAATGTTGAGCTTGATGATCTTGTGCCCCTCATCTTCCATATGGCGCGCTGCGTCCATGATGGGCCCGCGAATGTCGTAACAAACATTAGCCAACTTTGCAGATTTGCGAACGGTTTTCAAGATACCTCCAACAGGGGGCGGCCCAACGGTGAAACCTATAATTTGAACACAATCAGGCGCACCTAAAGTCATCTCAACGCCACCGTTCAGGCTCAGCAACTTTCATGAAAATCCACCCAGACCCCATCGACGTGCAGTCCGTGCATAGCTATGGACCAGGCTGGGTGCAGGTAGAAGGCCAACGGTATACCAGCAGCCTGGTGAGGGATACGGGCGGTCAGCGGTGCGATTGGGGTTGTGCCCGCTTTGAAGATTTGAGCGCGCAGCATTTTGAGCAGTTGGCCCAGCTTGGCTCAGAAACTGTGATCTTTGGCAGCGGACAGCGATTTCGGTTTCCTCACCCAGCCCTGACGCAATCACTGATGGCCGCACGCATTGGCTTGGACACCATGGACACCCAGGCTGCCTGCCGCACGTACAACATTTTGGCCTCTGAAGGGCGGCGCGTCACGCTAGCCATTCTGATCGAACCAAGCTGATTGCCGGCAAGCGCACCACCAGGGCGGCCGCCCGTGCCTGCGATAGCCTGAAAAAGGGTGCAAGGCGTTTCGGGTTAAAATGCGGCGCAACTTGACTGGTTCTCGCTCGGCGAAACCCAAGACCTGTGTGCGACGCGTATGGCGCGCCAAACCTTGCTCAAACAGAGATCAAAAATCCATGTCAATTGCTGTCAATAAATCCATCCCCGAGTTCGAATCCAATGCCACCTCTGGTGTTCGGGTGACTCACACCTCTCACCTGGGCAAAGTGCTGATACTGTACTTTTACCCCAAGGACAACACCCCTGGCTGCACCACCGAGGCCATGCAGTTCAGAGACAAGTACAAAGAATTCATCAAGGCCGGTGCGACCGTGTTTGGCGTATCGCGCGACAACATGAAATCGCACGAAGACTTCAAAGAAAAGCTGGGTCTGCCCTTTGAATTGATTGCCGACACCGAAGAGAAGATGTGCCATATGTTTGGCGTGGTCAAAAACAAAATCATGTACGGCAAGAAGGTCAAGGGCATCGAGCGCAGCACCTTTTTGATCGGTACGGATGGCTGCCTCAAGGAAGAGTGGCGTGGGCTTAAGGTGCCAGGCCATGTTGACGAGGTGCTCAAGGCGGTCAAGGCACTGAACAAAGCCGAAGTCGCTGCTGCCTGAGTTTTTTATGGGCCAGGCGAACACGGCCAAGACCTGTGTTCGTGCATAATGGTTCAATGCTGTCTGTTAACCAGCTGAGACATCCCACAGAAGCCGCCAGGGTAACCGGGCGGCTTTTTGTTTGTGCTCCTTCATTTCTTTAGCCCAGAGGGTCTTAATGCCATTGCCACCCGCACCCGCCAAGCGCGCCACAGTTCTCGATTTTCAAAGCTACGCCAAGACATCAGCCCCCTCCTCTGACGGCAAAAAGACAGCCAAAGCCAAGACTCCCCCAGCGGCCAAGCGGGCAGCCCCCGCCGAGCCAGTCCAGGCCCCACAAGCCCCAAGATTGAGCGACGTTCGCGCGCTGCAGGCCGCGCCCAAGGGTGGCGCTCATCAGTCAAGCCGCAAAAAACCCAAGAACAAAGGCCCCAAAAAGCTCTTTGTTCTGGACACCAACGTGCTCTTGCACGACCCGAGCTGCCTGTTCCGCTTTGAGGAACACGACATTTATCTGCCCATGATCGTCCTGGAGGAGCTTGACGGTCACAAAAAAGGCATGACCGAGGTGGCGCGCAACGGCCGCCAAGCCAGCCGTTCTCTGGACGCGCTGGCCGAATCGCAGTCTGGTGATATGGCCCAGGGCCTGCCACTGGATGGCACTGGCCATGTCGAGGCCGGCGGCAAATTATTTTTTCAAACCACGTCACTGGATTACACGCTCTCAGGCAGCCTGCCCCAGGGCAAAGCCGACAACCAGATCCTGGGCGTGGTCGAGGCCCTGCGCAAAGAACACGCCCCGCGCGAGGTGGTGCTGGTCTCCAAAGACATCAATATGCGCGTCAAGGCACGCGCCTTGGGCCTGCCAGCGGACGATTACCAAAACGACAAGACACTGGATGACGGCGACTTGCTCTACTCTGGCAGCCTGGCCCTGCCACCCGATTTTTGGGGCACCCACGGCAGCAAGGTGGAAAGCTGGCAGCAAGGCGCTAACACCTTTTACCGCATCAGCGGGCCGATCGTGCCGCAACTGCAGGTCAACCAGTTTGTGTATTTTGAGGCGCCTGGCGAGCCCAGCCTGTACGCCCGGGTGACAGAAATTCGCGACAAGGTTGCCGTCTTTAAAACCCTGAAAGACTTCACCCACCTGAAAAACGCGGTCTGGGGCATCACCACGCGCAACCGCGAGCAAAACTTTGCCATGAACCTGCTGATGGACCCCGAGGTGGACTTTGTCACCCTCACCGGCACGGCGGGCACTGGTAAAACCCTGATGGCACTGGCCGCGGGCCTGACCCAGGTCCTGGATGACCGGCGCTATACCGAAATCATCATGACCCGCGCCACGGTTAGCGTGGGCGAAGACATTGGCTTTCTGCCAGGCACTGAAGAAGAAAAAATGGGCCCGTGGATGGGTGCACTTGACGACAACCTGGAGGTGCTTGGTAAAACAGACACCTCGGCGGGCGAATGGGGGCGTGCGGCCACCAACGAGTTGATTCGCAGCCGCATCAAGATCAAGAGCATGAACTTCATGCGTGGGCGCACCTTTTTGAACAAGTACCTGATCATCGACGAGGCGCAAAACCTCACGCCTAAGCAGATGAAGACCCTGGTCACCCGCGCAGGCCCGGGGACCAAAATCATCTGCATGGGCAATATCGCGCAGATCGACACCCCCTACCTGACTGAGGGTTCCTCAGGCCTGACGTATGCGGTGGACAAATTCAAGGGCTGGCAGCACAGCGGCCACATCACCCTGGCGCGCGGCGAGCGCTCGCGCCTGGCAGACTTTGCCAGTGAAGTGTTGTGACCCTCGCAACTGGTCCGCAGCACACCACCTGCCTGCAGGCTTTGTGTCTGGCCTGCCCCATCTAGCCCCGCACCAAGCTAAAGCCAGCAAAGCCAGTTGACCCGGAGATTGAACCTGTAGAAGAGATTGACGGAAAAACACATCACCGCCTTCTTCAAACAGACCGACGCTTACCTGCCCTTCAAGGTTCTATGCCGCACTGGCGGCTATGAGCCAGGCTGGCGTCGTGTTCACCCACTTAGGGTTGAACTGGTTCAGACCTAGCGCGCCACCTGATCCAGGCGGCCTGTCAACGCCGCCAGTTTGAGGCTGGCGATCAGCCACTCGTTGTCAGCCTGGGCTTTCTGCAAGTGCTGTTCATTAAGTTCGCGTTGCATGTTGAGCAAGTCCAGCCAGGTCTTGCTACCCGCGTCGTACTGGCGCTGGTAAGAAGCAAACAACTCCTTTTGCTCGCTCACCAAATTATTCAAAATATCGATCAGGCCCTGCTGCAGCCGTCGGGTGTCCAGCCAGTTGCGCACCGTGCGTTCGACCTCGATGCGGCTGCTGTTGAGATCCTCTTGCGCTGCCAAAAGTCTGGCACTCGCGGCTTGACTACGCCCGCGCGCGGCAAAGCCCATGGCGTCGAGGGTCATCTCAAAGGTAATGCCAATCACCGTACCGTCGCGAACCTCAGGGTTCTTAAAGGACTTGTCGCCGTGAAGATAAAAGGTTGGCATCGAGGCGGTTTTTTCACGCTCAACATCAGCACGAGCCAGATCAACGCGCTGGGCCTTGAAACGTAACTCAGCAGCCTCCTCCAGTGCCTGTTTTTCGATTTCCAGAGCTGGTCCTAAGGCCGTGAGGCTTGGTCTGACCAACACAGTCGCCGTCACCGGCAATCGGGTCAAAGCCAGTAAATCACTTTGCGCGGTATCAAGCTCGCTGGCGAATCGGCTTTGTTGGGATCGGGCTTGAATGAGCCGGGTCTGGGCAAGCCGCACATCGGCTTTCGAGGCCAATTGCCCCTGCTCACGACGCTGGATCTGGTTTAAAAGCGTTGTCAATTGACGCAGGTTCTCGTCAGCCACACCAAGCCGGGCCCTGGCGCCAAGCACCTTGGTATAAGCCAAAGCGGTCTGCTCAAGCAGCTGGCGCTGCACGCGCAGCAAATCGGCCTCTTCAGCTGTCTTGTCAGCCTGTGCAAAAGCAATACCCGCGTCGATACGCCCAAAGTCCCATAGCGGCTGGCGGGCTTGCACGCTAATGGGGTTGGTGCTATTTTGGTTAGCGGCAGCCTTGGCAGTGATCGTTGGGTAGCGTTGGGCTCGGGCAACATCACCAGCAAAGTCTTTGGCACGCACCTGAGCACGTTTGCCCGCCATAGATGGGTGCTGCGTCAGGGCAGCACGTAAGGCTGCCTCCAGTCCCACCACTGTATCGTTGCCAAGCGCCATAGCGGGCAGCATGACCAATGCGAGCAACCAAATTTGCGTTCTCACGCCTCAGCTCTCCCCAAACGATTCAGCCAGGGTCTTGCGCACTGGCTTGAGCAGGTAATCCAGAATTGTGCGGTCCCCGGTACGGATATCGACCTGGGCCGTCATGCCAGGAAGAATCTCCAACGTCTTACCAATCTGGGTCACCACGGGCTGGCCCTTGATCAAAACATGAATCCGGTAAAAAGCCCGCTCGCTACCCTGGACCTGCTCTTTGATGGTGTCTGGGCTGACATAGCTCACCTCGCCTGAGACCGCGCCATAAATCGTGTAGTCAAAGGGATCAAAACGCAAATTAGCGACCATGCCCTTTGAAATCCGGGCGATATCAGCCGGCCTGACTTTGGCTTCGATGACCAGCGTCTCATTGATCGGCACGATTTGCATCAGCTCTTCGCCGGCTCGCAACACCCCACCAACGGTGGTCACTCTAACGTTCTTGATGATGCCTTCGACCTGCGCGCGAAACACCGCATCACGGTGCTCCTGCGTGCGTCGGGTCAGCACCTGTTCGTTCTGGGCGATGTCGTCCTCAACCCGGGCCAATTCAATTCGCGCATCCTCCAGAAATTTATTACGCCGGTTGACCAACTTGGCCTCAGCTTCGTTGACATTACTTTGGGCATTGAGCACCTCCGAGCCGCTAACGTCACCGGTTTGCAAAAGCTTATCAACCAATACCAGCTTCTGTCTGGTCAGGTCCAGCGCCACTTGCAGCGTGCGCAGCTCCTCGGCTTGGCTGAACCGCCGCTGATTGAACAGCGCCCGCTCCACCTCGATCTGATCTAGAAAGCCCTTGTTCTTGGTTGGCGTAAATACCAGCCGATCTGCGCCACTGACTTCGGCCCGCAGCCGGTTGGCTTTGGCCCGCAGGGCAAACAACCTCGCGTCGACCTCGCCCATCGTGGCCCCAACCCGTGTCTGGTCCAGCCGGGCCAGCACCTGACCGGGCTTGACCCGGTCTCCTTCTCGCACGCGCAGGTCTGACAGCACCCCGCCATCGACCGACTGGATCACCTGCACACGGCTGCTGGCAATCACTTCGCCAGAGGCGCTCACAACCTCATCGATGCGATAGCTATAAGCCCAATACAGGCTGGCCGAAAAACCCAGCAACAAAACCCATAACAGCCATGACGTCTGGCTGCGCAAGCGCATATCCTGAGCCGGCACATTCATGCTTGCCCCCCTTTTACGGCGCCGCCACTGCTGGCCAGCACCGTCTCTGGCGGGCCATCAATCAGCACTTCGCCACGCCGCATCACGACCACCCGATTAGCCAGAGGCAGCAAACTAGGGCGATGGGTGGCGATCAACACGATGTCTTGTGGCGACACCAAGCGCTGCAGGGCACCGATCGCCCGGGCCTCGGCCTCGTTGTCCAGCGAGGCTGTTGGTTCATCGAGCAGCCAAATGCGCGGCTGATTCAGGCAAACACGGGCCAGCCCCACCAATTGGCGTTGGCCGCCTGAGAGGCCAGCACCACCTTCGCTGATCTCCATATCCAGTCCGCGCGGGTTGTCGGCGCTGATCTTGTCAATGCCCAGCAGCTCAATTACCTGCAACAAGCGGCTATCGTTGACGTGGCTACCCATGATTAGGTTGCTGCGCAGAGTGCCGCGAAACAGATGAACATCCTGCGCCAGGTAGGCCACATGCTCTGCCACGATTTGCGCATCGATTTCGCGCATCTCGGCCGTACCCAGGCGCACCCGGCCCTCTGAGGGCTGGTACAAACCCGCCGCAACCTTCAGCAAGGTCGACTTGCCTGAGCCCACCGGCCCCAGCAGCAACACCCGATCGCCGGCTTTGAAGCTCAGGCTAGCAATATTGAGGCGTAGCACCGGCGCCTGCGGGTATGAAAATCGCAGCCCTTCAATCTGCAAGCGGTCCGGCGCGCCGTCGGTTAGCAACAAAGCCTGCTGCTCGCGCCGGCGCGTGGCTGTCATCAGCAGCCGATTCACCATCTCCAGCGCCTCGCGCACCTGCTGCCACTGGGCCAGAATCTGCACCGACTGCGCCACCGGCGCGATCACCCGCCCGCCAAGAATGGTGCTGGCAATCAGGCCACCAACAGTGAGTTGCCCGGCCTCGATCAAACCCACGCCGACGATGATCGCTAGCACATAGGCCAGCTGGCCCAGGGTGGCGGTGGAATTCATGGTGATGCTCGTCAGCAGCCGGCTCTTAATGGCAAAGTCAGCAATCGAACGGCTGGCCGCCTGCCAATACTCAGCAAAGCGCCAGCCACTGTTGCTGGCCTGCACCGTCTCGATACCCTGGATGGTGTCAACCAGCAAGCCATGGCGCTCGGTGCCTCGGTGCATCTCTTCGCGGTACAAGGTACGCAGCCGGTACTGTGCCAGCCAGCCCAGGCCCAGCGCCACCGGCAACATGCCCAGGTAAACCCAGCCAATAGCGCCGCCGATGAGCCCGATGAACGCTATGAACATCATCGCAAATGGCAAATCTGTCAGCGCAAAGACAATGCTTGACGAGAAAAACGAACGCGCTGTCTCCAGCCCGTTGATCTGCGCTGCCAGCGTGCCCACCGAACGCGGTCGGGTATCGAGCCGCAGCTCCAGCAGGTGCTCATAGACCCGTTGCGAGACCGCCAAATCAACCTCTCTGGCCACACCATCGAGCACACGCGTGCGAATCAGCTTGAGCAGCCAGTCCAGCGTCAGCACAATGGCCATGCCCGCAACCAAAGCCCACAGCGTCGGATAGGCCAGGGTCGGTACCACCCGGTCATACACCTGCAGCGCAAACAGCGAGCTGGCAACGGCCAGCAGGTTCACCACCAGCGTGGCTGACAGCACATCGAGCAGCCAGCGCTTGCTCACCAGCAATTCACCCAGTACCAGGCGGGCCGCCGGACTGCGAAAGGCCTCAGGCGCGCTGAGACGCTCTTCGCTGTGGGTACGCAGCCAAAGCACCCAGCTCCCGCTCAGGGACCGGCTTGGCACGACAAGCGCTGGCGCCAGACCGTTGTTAAGCGTCATGGACTCCTGTGCATCGTCAGCTGGGGCCTCATCGCTGCGCTCGGCCACCAACCATTGCCCCTCGTACAGCACCAAAGCCGGCAGCCGGCGCAGATCCATGCGCTCCCAGCGCAGCAACGCCGCTTGCGCATCGCGTCGCTTCATGGCCTGCAATATGCGCCCCATGCGTTCGGTTGGAAGCATGGCCGCATCGGTCTGCACACGCTTGCAAGCCTGGGCCAACTCGCCGCCGTTGACAGGGTAGCGCAAGGCATCAAACAGGTACTTCAGCGTCTGCGGCTCCAAAGCCGTGCTCTGCAGCGCCTCTTCAGCGTTCATCCCTGGGGTGGCCGTGCCGCCGCTTGTGGTTGTCGTCACGCTGCCTCCTCGCACCAGGCCTGCCACATGCCCAACATCGCCAGATTAAAGTCGCGCCGGTAGGTTGCAACGTCCCAGGCCGGTGCCGCCTGCAAGCGTGCGCGCAGGCCACGTTTGAGCGCCAGCAGCGCTGCCCGGTCAGCCGCCAAGCGCCGGGCCACTTCTACATAAGCGGCGTCATCGGCCGCCACCCAGTCGGCCAGGCCCGCTGCCGTCATGAAGCTCGCGCCCATGCGCGAGACGAAATGGCCACCGGACTTCACCACCACCGGCACGCCCATCCACATCGCCTGCAGCGTGGTGGTGCCGCCGTTATAGGGCACCGGGTCCAGGGCGATATCCACCTCGGCATATTCCTGCATCATCTCGGCCAGCGGGCTGGCGCCCCGAAACAGCAATCGCTCGGCACTCACCCCGTGCTGGGCAAACAAGCTGATGTAGCGCTGCTGCGCCACCGCGTCACCAAAGCTGGGCGCCTTGAGCAGCAAGCGGGCATCGGGCACCGCCTTGAGCACCTCAGCCCACAGCCGAACACTCTGTGGGGTGAGCTTGGTTATGTTGTTGAAACTGGCAAAGGTCAGTGGGCGGCTCAGGGCGGCATCACTCAAAGTCGGCATGGGGTATGACTGCTCTGGCGCATAGCAAAACACCGTGTGCGGCAAGCGCCAGACCCGCTCCGAGCACAGGTGGTCGTGCTGCACTGGCGTCACCACCCTGTCGCCCAAAATCCAGTCCATATTGGGGCAACCTGTCGAGCCGGGGTAGCCCAGAAAAGTCACCTGTACTGGCGCCATGCGTTGGGCGAACATGGCGATGCGCTGCTGGCCGGTGTGGCCGCCCAGGTCAAACAAAATATCAATGCCATCTTCGGCCACCTGGCGGGAAAACTGCGCGGCCGTGGCGTGCGTCATCTCGCGCCAGGTATCACTGCGCGACTTGGCCAAGGTAGTCTGATCATCGTGGCTGATGCCCACAAAATAAGTGGTCAGCGGGAAGCGGGCATGGTCCCAGCCCGCCAGCACCGGCTGGAAAAAGATATTCACCGGGTGCTGATGGTGAAAGTCCGCCGTCACCAGGCCCACCCGCAGCGGGCGCTGCACCGTGCGCGGGTTGGCAAAGCTCGCCCGTGCGCGCGCGCCCTCGCCCAAGGGCATGAACAGGTCCCGGTGCAGTTTGGCCACCTGCTCGGGCGTGAGGCTGTCACTGTAGAGCGAGCTCATCGCGGCGCTCGAACGCATACGATCAGCCTCTGGCCCATCAGCCAGCGACTGGTAGTGCGCCAGCGCCTGATCCGCGTCCCCGGTTCGTCCGGCAATGGCGCCGCGCAGAGAAGTTGCGCCGACCAATGGCTTGTCTGCAAGCGCCTCGGCTTTATCCAGCGTTTGCAAGGCCTCTTGCAGCATCGAGCATTCAGCCAGCATGTGCGCCAAGTTGTACCAAGCCGTGGCGCTGTCGGGGTGCAGCTCCACGCTACGGCGCAATACATCGAGCGCGCCTTGCCATTCATTGAAACGAAACGCCGTTTGGGCCAGGCGGGTCAGCGTGGCTTCACTGTCTGCCATGGAGGCCTTTTGCATCACGTCGCGTGCCTGCACCATCAGGCCAAGGCGCATCAACGCATCGGCCAAATCAATCTGGATTTCGCAGGCCTGATCGGCTGGCAGCGCCTCACCAGCCAGACGGGCCACCACGCTAGCCTGGCGCAAGGCCTCCAGGGCACGGGGCGTGTCGCCGTCGTCGAGCCTAAAACGCCCCATCTGGTGGTGCAACTCCGCCAGGCTGGCCGCGCTGCCCCCGCACAAGGTGATGGCCAGGTGGTAATGCACCGCCGCTCGCTCTTGCGCGCCCATGCCGCCCAGGGCGCGGGCTGCGGCCAGGTGGCCGCGCCGGTCTTGCGGCCGGCAAGCCGCGGCTCGCTCATAACATTCAATGGCGCGCTCGGGGTTGCCCAGCTTGCGGCAAACATTACCCAGCTCCAGCCAGGCGCTGAAGTCAGTGTTATCAGCACCCAGCACATCGGCGTAGGTGTCACGCGATTGGTCGTAGCGCTTAAGCCGTGCCAGACAGCGGGCCTTGAGCAACAGGCCACCGGGCAGCGCGTTGTCCAGACCCAACCCGGCGATGATGGCCGCCAGCGCCGGCTCGCTCTCGCCATGCTCGTACAGCGCGTTGGCCAGGTTGAACCACACCGCAGCCGGCGCATTCGGCTGCAGCGATGCCTTACGGTAGGGCTCTATGGCCGCTTCGTGCTGCCCGGCTTGGCGCAGCAGCCGGCCCAGGGCCGACAGCAGGCCGACATCGTCTGGGGCTTTGACGAGCGCGCGTCGAATAGAAGCCTCGTCGGCCAAGTCAACCAACGGCTTGTTTTGTTTAGCCATCTATTCAGTTACCAATCTGCATCATGATGGGGCCGTCACACTGGTGATAGCGGTGTCAACCAACAACTGCGTGCGCGCTGCCGTGTTGGTCCAGACATCATAGATCACGCTGTTCTGAGTGAAGGTCGAGCCTCGGGTCCAGTCGGCGTAGTCTGCCAGAATCACTGCATCACCCGCATCACCATCGACCATCAGCTGATGAAACTGATCGGCCGTGGCGCCATTAGCGGCAACATCCCACAGATTCATGCCAGCCATGTCCTGCACATCGCGGGCAGAAAGCTTCAAGGTGTTGTTGCCACTGCCCGTGAGATCAATGCGCTCTACGCTCTCAATGCGGCTGCCCCCATCGGGGTTGCCTGCGGCTACGTTGGCAATGGCTGTCAGATTAAACAGGGCGCCTGAGGCATCCAGCTCGATCTTATCGATGCCGCTGCCGCCATCAATGCGTGCCAACTGATTGTCAGTGACGCCTTGAGCCAGTTTGGCCAGGTTGTCGGCATTGAGCCTAAACACATCATTGCCCGCACCGCCATAGAGCACATCAGCCCCGCCCCCACCAATCAGGGTGTCATCTCCAAGATTGCCCACCAGCGTCTCGCTGGCTGTGGTGC
>JAURGS010000002.1 GCA_030833685.1 Rhodoferax sp.
AGCCCTCTCCCACGCGAATCTTCATGATCAGTTCACTCCTGTTTGGTGGTGGTCCGTGCCCGCGCCAGCAAGATCAGCTCGGCCAGCGCAAAGTCGGGTGGATAGGTGAGCTTGAAGTTCTGGGGGTCCCCCAAGACCAAACGGGGCTGCAGGCCTAGGATCTCGACTGCACTGGCCTCGTCGGTCACTTGATCCCCGGCAACCTCCAGTGCTTCAAGCAGACTGCCAATACGAAACATCTGCGGTGTTTGAGCCAGCCATTTGTCCGACCGATCCAGGGTGGACTGCACGCGCTCTCCTGCGGCACGCTTCAAAGTGTCTGCCAAAGGGACGGCCAATAGCCCGCCAACCTCGTCGTCCTGGCAAGCGCTGATCAAGGACTGAATGTCTGAGCTGCGGATGAGGCAGCGCGCCACGTCGTGCACCAGAACCCAGTCGTGGGCAAGTGCGCCATCATCCACCAACGCCTTGAGGCCATTGAAAACACTGGCAGCCCGGCTGTGTCCGCCAACATCGTGAACCCGGCAGTTGCCCGTGCACATACCCTGTTCCTGCACAAAGTGGTCACCAGGTGCAGTAACCACGATCACACCGCTCAAACCAGTGACGCCAGCGAACGCGTCAAGGGTGTGTTGCAAAAGTGTTTGCCCAGCCAGCACCCGGTATTGTTTGGGGACAGATGAGCCAGAACGAGAACCGCCGCCAGCACATGGCAACAAGGCCCAAATTTTGGGGCCAGTTGCCCGGTGTGTTGCGAGATGTTGGGGTGAATTCATGAAGGAAGTGTGCATTCTAGAATCAGCACATCGGACACCCCGCCATTTTCTTGAGCGGGGTGTATGCGTTTTTTCTCCCTAAAGTCACCATGGACCTGCCCAAACTTACCGCTGCGCAACGTTTTGCATGGCACCGCCCGCCAGGCTCAGCCGATGCACTGATGTTGTCAGCGCTGGCCCAGCGCGAAAAGCGCTTAGGTAAGGTCATGGCCATTGTGGTGTCTGACCCCGCAGACGCCCAGCGCCTGCTGGACGAAATCAGCTTTTTCGACCCCGATCTGCGCTGTGTGCAGTTCCCGGATTGGGAGACATTGCCTTACGACAGTTTCTCGCCGCACCAGGACCTCATCAGTGAACGGCTGTCAACCTTGTGGCGAATTGGGCAGCGCGACGCCAAGTCCGGCGCGGACGTGATCCTGGTTCCCGCCACCACAGCGCTGTACCGACTAGCCCCACCACGTTTTTTGGCCGCCACGACCTTTGATTTCAAAGTCAAACAACAGCTCAATGAAGCCAAACTCAAGGCACAGCTCACCCTGGCGGGTTACAACCATGTTTCACAGGTGGTCGGGCCCGGCGAATACGCGGTGCGCGGCGGTCTGATCGACCTGTTTCCGATGGGTAGCCCGGTGCCCTTTCGCATCGATTTATTTGACGACGAGATCGACAGCATCCGCACCTTTGATCCGGATACACAGCGCAGTTTGTACCCGGTACCGGAGGTTCGACTTCTTCCTGGCAGAGAATTTCCGATGGATGACAGCGCACGCGTGCTGTTTAGAAATCGGTGGCGGGAACTGCTCGAAGGCGACCCGACCAAAAGCCGCATTTACAAAGACATGGGCGCAGGCGTTGCCACCGCGGGCATCGAGTACTACTTGCCCTTGTTTTTCGAGGAAACCGCAACCGTTTTTGATTACCTCGGGAAAGAGGCGGTCGTCGTGCTGCACGGCGATCTTGAGCCTGCGCTAATGCAATTCTGGCAAGACACCCGCGAGCGTTATCGCCTGATGCGCGGTGACCCGGAGCGACCGATTCTTCCGCCCGAGGCCCTGTTTCTCAGCATCGAGGCGCTCTACACCGAGCTCAATCCATATGCGCAACTAGCCATGCGCGAGCCGCCAGCGTTGACGGCTCGCGCTGGTTTGGAGCCCATGCCTGATGTGACCGCCAACCGAGGCAGCGAGGATCCCCTGGGCCGCCTCAAGCATCACCTCCAGAGCTCGCCGCACCGCACCTTGGTGCTCGCAGAGAGCGATGGACGGCGTGCCAGCCTGCTCGACTATTTGCGTGCCAGCCAGCTCGATGCGCCCTCCTTCGACAGCCTGGGGGAGTTTCTGGCCAGCTCGCAGCGCTTAGGGATCGCAACCAGCAACCTGAACACCGGATTCATCTGGCCAGAGCAAGGCATTGCCTTTGTTACCGAAACCGAATTGTTCTCTGCGCCACCTGCGATTCGAAGGCGAAAAAAGCAAGAGCAGGTTAGCGACGTTGATGCCTTGATCAAAGACTTGAGCGAGCTCAAGGTCGGTGACCCGGTCGTACACGCCAGCCATGGTATTGGCCGCTACCGTGGCCTGATCCACCTGGATTTGGGTCAGCGCCTGGCTGACGGCTCTGCCGAAGTTCAGGAATTCCTGCATCTGGAGTACGCTGACCAGGCAACGCTTTACGTACCAGTCAGCCAGCTGCATCTGATAAGCCGCTACACCGGGGTGGGTGCTGATGAAGCGCCCTTGCACAAACTCGGCAGCGGCCAATGGGACAAAGCCAAACGAAAAGCTGCTCAGCAAGTTCGCGACAGCGCAGCCGAGTTGCTCAACATCTACGCGCGTCGTGCCGCACGCCAGGGGCACGCGTTTCGCTACAGCCCGAACGACTACGAGGCTTTTGCCAATGACTTCGGTTTTGAGGAGACCGCTGACCAAAAAGCGGCGATCCATGCCGTGATTCAGGACATGATCAGCCCCCTACCCATGGACCGCCTGGTCTGCGGGGACGTCGGTTTTGGCAAAACCGAGGTGGCCTTGCGAGCGGCCTTCATCGCCGTCACCGGTGGTAAACAGGTGGCACTGCTCGCGCCCACCACGCTGTTGGCCGAGCAGCACCACCAGACCCTGATCGACCGTTTTGCCAAGTGGCCGGTCAAAGTGACCGAGGTCAGCCGGTTTCGCTCCCCTAAGGAGGTCCAGCTTGCGCTGCAGGGCTTGGAGGACGGCACCGTGGACATCGTCGTGGGCACCCACAAGCTTTTATCCAAGGAAGTGCAGTTCAAAAACCTGGGGCTGCTGATCATCGACGAAGAGCATCGCTTTGGTGTTCGCCACAAAGAAACCATGAAGGCGCTTCGCGCCGAGGTTGACGTGCTCACCCTGACCGCCACACCAATCCCCAGAACTTTAGGAATGGCCTTGGAAGGATTTCGCGACATGAGCGTGATCGCCACCGCCCCGCAGCGTCGACTGGCCATCAAGACCTTTGTGCGCTCAGAGGGCAGCGGCGTGATCCGT
Organism: Rhodoferax sp.; assembly: GCA_030833685.1. Classification (GTDB taxonomy): domain Bacteria; phylum Pseudomonadota; class Gammaproteobacteria; order Burkholderiales; family Burkholderiaceae_C; genus Rhodoferax. The sequence goes on from JAURGS010000002.1 coordinate 3,287, forward strand.
GAAGCAGTGCTGCGCGAACTCAAGCGCGGCGGCCAAGTCTACTTTTTGCACAACGAGGTGGAGACCATCGAAAACCGGCGTCTGGCGCTTGAGCAGCTACTGCCCGAGGCGCGCATCGCCGTTGCCCACGGCCAGATGCCTGAGCGCCAGCTCGAGGCGGTGATGCGCGACTTCGTCAGTCAGCGCAGCAACCTGCTGCTGTGTTCGACCATCATAGAAACCGGCATTGACGTTCCCAGCGCCAACACCATTGTCATTGCGCGCGCAGACAAGTTTGGCCTGGCGCAGTTGCACCAGCTGCGTGGACGCGTGGGCAGAAGCCATCACCAGGCTTATGCCTACCTCATGGTGCCCGACCTGCAAGGCCTGAGCAAAGCGGCTGCGCAAAGACTGGATGCCATACAGGCCATGGAAGAACTCGGTAGCGGCTTTTACCTGGCGATGCACGACCTGGAGATCCGCGGCGCTGGCGAGGTGCTGGGTGACAACCAAAGCGGCAACATGATGGAGATCGGCTTTCAGCTGTACAACGACATGCTCAGCGAAGCTGTGCGCTGCCTGAAGTCTGGCGTGGAGCCCGACCTACTCAGCCCATTGCACGCGGTAACCGAAATCAACCTGCATGCGCCCGCCCTGCTGCCCAGTGACTACTGTGGCGACGTTCACCTGCGCCTGTCTTTTTACAAACGACTCGCCTCGGCCAAGTCTGCCGACCAGGTCGACCTGTTGCAAGAGGAGATCGTCGATCGGTTTGGCAAGCTGCCATCGCCCTCGCAATGCCTGATCGAGGTGCACCGCCTGCGCATTTTCAGTCAGACCTATGGCGTGCTCAAGGTAGACGCGGGCCCAGCCGTGATCACGCTGTCGTTCAAAAAAGACCCCCCGGTTGACCCCCTGAGCATCATGACCTTGATGCAGAAAAATCGGCATATCAAGTTGGCGGGTAATGACAAACTGCGCATCGAGCGCGCGCTGGACGAGCCTCAAAAACGCGCCCACCTGGTACGCGATGTGTTGCGCAGTCTTAGCCTCATGCCCCAAGCTGTAGCACAATTGAGTTAATCGAAATCTGAATCAAGAGACTACGGTGATTGCGCTGGACAAACCCCCACTTCGCGACCTCGCCCGATTGCGCGTTTTCATCCGATCGATGGCCGATCTGGTTGAGCGCGAACAGGATGAAGCCACCCTGCTCAATCAAGGGTCGGAATTACTGAGCGAACTGATCTCCCATGATGACTGGCTGCCCGACGCATACGCCCAGCCCAGCCCGGTTCGCTACCGACAGTACTTGTTGTACGCCGACGTCCGGCAGAAATTTTCAGTCGTCAGTTTCGTCTGGGGCCCGGGACAGGAAACACCGATTCACAATCACACGGTTTGGGGTTTGATCGGCCAGCTGCGAGGCAAAGAGGTCACACAACCGTTTGTCCTCAATGAAAAGGGTTTGCCCATGCTACAGGGCAAACCCATCACCATGCGCGCTGGCGATGTCTCGGCGGTTTCGCCCACGATTGGTGACTTACACGCCGTGCGAAATGCCAGCGCCAGTGAGGTTGCCATCAGCATCCATGTGTACGGTGGCAATATCGGCACATTACAGCGCAGCGCGATTAGCAAAACCGGCGAGAAGAAAATGTTTGTCTCCGGGTATAGCAACGCCTCCATACCCAACCTTTGGGACGCACCCTGATCCTGAAGAGCCCAGGCCAGGGGTGATTCGGGGCTACAAATCCTTGTCGTGAAAACCACCATTGCAGAAGAAGACCCGTGAGCGCTTTGAAAACCATCACCGTGCAACAGGTTCGGCAATCTCTCCTCGAAAAAATCGAGATCGCCTTGATAGACCTGCGTGAAGAGGCCTTGTTCGCCATGGCGCACCCGCTGTTCGCGGTGAACATGCCGCTGGGCCGAATCGAAGCAGATGCTTGGGTTCGCATTCCGCGACTGGACGCACCGATCGTCCTGCTCGACGACGGGCAAAAGCTCACGCAGCGCGCCGCCCTGGCACTGCAGCAACTGGGCTACAGCGACATAGGGCTGCTTGAAACCCAGCCCAACGTTGATGGTGAACCCAGTGGTATCGCCGCCTGGGAGGCTGCGGGTGGCGAGCTGTTTCAGGATGTCAATGTCCCCAGCAAGGCATTTGGGGAGCTCGTCGAATCGGTGCGCCACACCCCTTCGCTGTCAGCACAAGAGGTGCAAGCCTTGCAGCAGGCGCAAAGCAATATGGTCGTGCTCGACGTGCGCCGCTTTGACGAATACAACACCATGAATATCCCAGGTGGAATTAATGTGCCGGGCGCTGAGCTGGTCTTGCGTGCGCGCACCATCGCCCCTGACCCAGCCACCCATATCGTGGTGAATTGTGCAGGCCGCACCCGCAGCATCATCGGAACGCAGTCGCTGGTTAACGCGGGCATTCCCAACAAGGTCACAGCCTTGCGTAACGGGACGATTGGTTGGACGCTGGCCGGTCAAGCCCTTGAGCACGGGGCCAAGCAACGATTTGGCGAGGTCTCGGATGCCATGGCTTTGGAGGCTGCGTCTCGCGCGCAAGCGGTTGCCAAGCGCGCTGGCGTCAAGACCATCAGCGCGCAGACCTTGCTGGCCTACCAGGCTGAGTCATCTCGCACCACCTATTGCCTGGATGTACGCACACCACAGGAATATGAGAGCGCACACTTGCCAGGTTTTTGGAGTGCCCCTGGCGGGCAGTTGGTACAAGAAACAGACTTCCACGCGGCAGTCAGAGGTGCCCGCATCGTGCTTTTTGACACCGATGGCGTTCGCGCCAACATGAGCGCTTCCTGGTTGGCGCAAATGGGGTGGGACGTGGTGGTTCTGGAGCCGCAGCCTGGCTCTGCGCTGACGCAAAAAGGCCCACCAGCCTACCCTGCCCCGTCCTTGCCAAGCCCAGCACAATGTGTCGATGCCAACACCCTGCACCTGTGGCTGAGCCAGGCCAGTCCTCGCACGCTGGTGCTGGACTTCAGTCCCAGCGCAAATTATGTGAAATCACATATTCCCGGCGCATGGTTTGTACTGCGCTCAGATCTGGCCCGAGCCTTGCGTAACCTGCCAGCGGCAGATCGCTATGTACTGACCGACAGTTGCACGCGCCTGGCACGCCATGCGCTGCCCGAGGTCAGCACGCTAACTGGCAAACCGACCTACCTGCTAGAGGGCAGCACGCCCGCCTGGCAAAAAGCTGGCTTTCCAAGCGATAGTGGCGAGAGCCATTTAGCCAGTCCACGCATTGACCGTTACCGGCGCCCTTACGAAGGTACGGATGCGCCGGCACAAGCCATGCAGGCCTATTTGGACTGGGAGTTCGGTCTGGTGGCGCAACTCGGTCGCGACGGCACCCACGGCTTTCGGGTGATCTGAAACCTTGGGCCTTCCGCCCAAAGACGCCTAGGCGCTCATCATGAGTCGGGCATGCTCAACTTTGAGGCAACGATTCATCACCGATTGAAGACCAGCGGCCTGCGCCAATTCATGCGCCTGCTGGTTAGCGATGCCCATTTGCTGCCACAGGCAGGACGCGCCCACCGCCACCGCGCTGTGCGCTACAGGCAATACATCCTCGGTACGGCGAAAAACATCGACCAGGTCAACCTTAAACCCAATGTCTTCCAGCGTCGCGTAGCAGGTTTCACCCAACACCGTTTGAAACCGCGGATTGACGGGAACGATCTGGTACCCCTGGGCCTGCATGTAGGCCGATACGTAATGGCTAGGCCGATCGGGCTTGTCTGAAATCCCCACCACCGCTATCGTTTGGCATCGGCGCAGGATTTCGCGAAGGAATTCATCAGACTCTGTCATCTTGGCCTCACTGGGAAAACAAAGTCATTCTAGGATCACGCGCAGGCTGCGTGCGCCACAGGCACGGATCTCAGCTGTTTCTCATGTACCGCCAGGCGATAGCACCAGCGACAAGCTGAAAAAACGCAATCGCGGCCACACTGGCGGGCCAGGCATACCACTCGTAGGCCAAGCCAGTGACCACGGTGCCGGCAGCGCCGCCTGCGTAGTAGCTCATGTAGTACAGGCCGGTGGCCAGCGAGCGCCCCTGGGTAACCCGATCGGCAATACGGCTGATGGTTGCAGACTGGCACACGAATACGCCACAAGAACACAACACCAAGCCCACCAGAACGACCAAGAGATGAGGAATCAGCGTCAGCGCAAGCCCTAGCGCGCCAGCGCACAAGCCACCCAGCATGGATGGCAGATAGCCATGGCGTGCAATCAGCGGGCCTGCAAACGGCGTTGCAAAAGCACCAACCAAATAAACCATAAAAATATTGGCCAGACCGGCGGAACTGAGCCTAAACGGCGCCTGAGCCAAGTGGAAGTTGATATAGGTGAACGTGCCAACCATGGTGAACAGCACGCAAAAACCGACAGCACAGATAGCCAGTAAACGCTTATTTCGCAAATGCTGGGCGAGCATTGCCATGGCACCTGCAATATTGCGATTGGCAACGAAATGGCGTGACTCTGGCAAGGACCGCCAGACCCATATTGCCCCCAAGAGATTGATCAAGGCGAGGACCCAAAATCCGGAGCGCCAACTCAGCCAGTCTGCAAAATGACCGGTGATGAAACGGCCACTGAACCCCCCCATCACGGTGCCACCCACATACGTGGTGGTCATTTTGGCAAGCGTACTGCCCTGGAACTCCTCAGACAGGTAGGCGATCAGGACGACTACGATTCCTGGCACCGCCAGGCCCTGCAGAAAACGCATCAGCAGAACCACCCACAGGCTTTGCGACATCGCGATCAACGCTGTGGGCACCGTCAGCGCAAACATGGATATCACCATCAGCTGGCGACGACCCCAAGCATCTGACAGCATGCCCATGAACGGCGAGACCAGCGCAATAGCCAGAACGCTCACACCCACGGTCAGGCCGGCTTGCGCGGGTGTGATGTTCAAGTCCTGGGTCACCAGCGGCAAAACGGCCTGCATGGCGTAGACGTTGAGAAAAGAGAAAAAACCCAGAATCCAGACGATAGAGCGCGAGGCCTGTGCCTGTGTGGCTTTGGGCTGGTACCGAGTCCAATTCACTTCAAGTCCTGTCTTCGCGAATGCCCGCATTGTCCCGCGCCTTGGATTCATACCTGGGTATGCGCAAAAAACAAATGTGCAGGCACTGTGACACTGATTTTTCTCCTGTGCGGAGTAAAAAATGCCAAGTGTTCAGCGCTACCCTCCTGCGCATGGCCTCAGTTCAGGCCTCACAGAAAAAAGCTTCTCGGCCAGCAAGCCAAAATACAACCATGACAGACGCCTCAATCTGGTCAGCACTGCGTCAGGCACAACCCTGCTTCTGGGCCAACCCAAACAGAATCTCGCACGACGCTGTGCACGACAAGGCTCAAAACGACGAGTCGCGGCCTGTGCTTCCAAGCGAACAGCAGCTACAGGCGGCACGTCAGCGTCTTGCGCGCTTTGCGCCTTTGTTGGCGCATCTGTTCCCGCCCCTGCGCGAAAGCCAGGGCCAGATCACTTCACCACTCATAGCCGTGCCAGCCTTGCAGGACGCCCTCTCGTTTCCCAGGGCCCACGGGCAGCTCATGATCAAAGCGGACCACTGTCTGGCCGTAGCGGGCTCAGTGAAAGCACGCGGCGGCTTTCATGAGATTCTGGAGCTGAGCGAAAAACTCGCGGACAAGCACGATTTGCTTGGCCCCACTGCAGACGTACTGGACCTGGCCAACCCGCGATCGCGCGCGGTATTTAGCACCTACCAGGTGGCGGTAGGTTCAACCGGAAACCTGGGCATGAGCATTGGCTTGATTGCAGCCGCTTTAGGCTTTCGCGCGACGGTTCACATGTCGCATGACGCGAAAGCCTGGAAAAAACAGCGACTGCGCGACAACGGAGTCGAGGTGTTGGAGCACTCAGGCGACTACGCGCTGGCGGTAGCGGCGGGACGTGAGAGCGCACGCCACGGCCCCCAAACCCATTTCGTCGACGACGAGCAATCCTTGTCGCTGCTGCTGGGCTACGCCTGCGCAGCCTTTGAATTGCAAAGCCAGTTGCAAGCGCAACGCATCCGCGTCGACGCTGCCCATCCCCTGATGGTCTACATCCCCTGTGGTGTAGGCGGAGCGCCCGCTGGCATTGCCTGGGGCCTGGATCTGGTTTTTGGTGCGCACGTACGCTGCTACTTTGCAGAGCCTTGCCAGGCACCGTGCTTCATGTTGCACATGGTCTCGCCAGCAGGAACGCAGCCTTCGGTCTACGACTTTGGCTTGCAAAACCGTACCATCGCTGACGGCTTGGCTGTGGCGCAAGCCTCCGCGCTCGCCGGGGCGTTGATGCAAGACCGACTGGCGGGCTGCTTCACCGTCGCCGACGACACCATGCTGCGTCACTTGGCACTGGCGCACGCCAGTGAGGGTCTGCAACTTGAACCCTCTGCCACGGCAGGTTTTGACGGCCCCGCCTGGCTTGCGCAAACCCAACAACTACACCCAGACTGCACCCATGTGCTTTGGACGACGGGGGGCGCGGTGATGCCAGAGGCCCAGTTCGCTCAGCTGCTCGATCAAGCCGCTACTCTTCCCCGCCACGCATCGCAGCCGTGAACCTGAGGGTATCTTGCGCATTCACCGTATCTGCAGAAATTTGCCCAGACGACCGATCACCCAGCGCCCGATGACCAAACCAATGGCGATTCCAACCGCATCGGCCAACACATCTTGCCACTGCGCCTGACGATCCGGCGTCATCGATTGGAGCCACTCAATCAACATGCCGTAGGCCAGCAGGCCTGCCCCCACCAAGCGCCCTCGCGAGGCAAACCCCAGGATGCCCGTGAAGGCCATGACAGAAAATGCCGTCAGATGATTGAGCTTGTCCCACCCCAAATCGAGGGCTGGCGGTGGTCGCGACGTTAGCGCCAGATAGAGAACCACCACAATTTGAAGCGCAAGCGCCAGACGCAAAGCGGTCACTCGCGCGCTAGCAACAGCCATTTAACGAATCGCCTCGATCGACACCACTTTCTCCTGGACGTTGGGCGTCACCACCGCATAGCCCAGGTTTTGCCAGTGCACCAACTCGGTAATCGCCGAGGGGGTGACTTCCACAAAATCTTGCAAGTCCGCAGGCGTGTAGCCATAGTCCTGCATCGCCAGGCCGCAGATGCGAAAACGCACACCCTGATCGGCGTAATAGCGCATGCGTTGAACCTGCTCCAGGTATTGCGCTTCGTTCTTTTTGGCCAAGGTCACGATCTCGGTGCCGTGTATGAGCACAACCGTCTTGATGTCCTCGGGGAACATGCTGTATGGTGCCTCAATCAAGGGATTCATGAACGAGCGCACCCAGTAAAGCGCTGCGCCCATCTTGTTCGGATGGTCCAGATAAAAATCAAAAATCACCTTCGGCAGCGCGTACGGTGTTTGCACAAGCTTGGCCTGGGCATGGGCCGGCGTCCACAGGCCAAAAGAAGCCACCCAGCACAAAAGCATGGCACAAAGCAACCGAACGCCACGTGTGTGCCTTTGAGCGGGATGCATACCCTGCATGGTGAGATCCTCCTGAAGACCCGAGCTTACCGTATGCAACTGTGCCCCAGAGGCCCCCGAGCTGCATTTCGATGCGCCGCAGTGTTCACCCGGCGCGGCGAGCCAAGGACGGTGATTTGGTAAAAACCGAGTCCACGGCAAGAAACTGGCTACACCGTTTTACTGCGCCAGTCGTTAATGGCGCCCAACGCCGCTGGGAGCAGGCGCTTTTGATGCGGGACAATAGCGTTCGTATCATTTGCCTTGAAGAATGGAGTGCTCACGATGAAATGCGCCCTGGTTGGATCCCGTTATTTCGGCGCGCTGGTTTTCGAAACGCTGCGCAAGGAAGAAGGCCTCGAGTTCAGCTGCGTGGTCGCACCCGCTGCAGATGATCGACTGGCACTGGCCGCTCAGGCTGCGGGCGTCACAGTGCATGTGCTGGAAACCCCGCGGTTCGTCCCCGAGGAAGCGATTGCACCCGGAACCGATTTAATCCTGGCTGCTCACACCCATGCCCGAATCACCAATGAGGCGTTGGCCCGGGCGCGACTGGGCGGCGTGGGCTACCACCCCTCGCTGCTGCCGCGTCACCGCGGCATCGCGGCGGTCGAATGGACGATTCTGGAGGGCGATCCGATCGCTGGTGGTTCGGTTTATCACCTGGCAGACGGCTGGGACGCTGGTTCCATCGCTGCGCAGGACTGGTGTTTTGTCCAAAAAGGCGAAACTGCGCGAGACCTGTGGGAGCGTGCGCTAGCACCCATGGGCCTGGCGCTTCTGAGCAAGGTCGCGCACCATGCCCGGCTCAACAACGAATTGCCAGCCTTCGCGCAGGACCCGCGCTTTGCGACCAAAGCGCCCATGATTAAAAAGTCTATCGTCTTGAGCGAAGGGAGCGATACAACAACTGTCTCCGTGGTGGCAACCGTCAGTGGCGCGGACCGCCAGGGCATTGTCAGCTCGATCGCTGAGAGAGCCAAACGTTACCAGGCGAACTGGACAGCCAGCAGGCTGGCGCGGGCGGCCGGTGAGTTTGCCGGCATGGTGCACTTTGAAGTTGCCCCGGAAAACGCTGACGCCTTTGTTCAGGCACTCAAAGGCCTGGAAGCAGGCGGCTTGCAACTGGTTGTCACCAAGAGCAGCGCGGCGCAGGTCTCCACCACACATCGTGTTCTGGACCTTCATCTGGTGGGTGATGATCGGGTCGGTATTGTTAGCAGCCTGACTGGCATGTTGACCGCGCGCAGCATCAGTATCGAGACCATGCAAACTGAGGTCATACGTAGCAGCGCAGAGGGTAAGTCGACCTTCAAAATTACCGCGCAGCTCCTGGTACCCGCTTCGGTTCGGTCAGAGGCTTTAGAGCAAGAGCTCGGGTCACTGGCCAACGAGATGATGTTGGACATCGCCCTGGGTGATAAGGGTCTGAGCAAGGCCTAAGCATGCGCGCCATCACCCTGCACAGGCATCCGGACCGGATGGTCATCCATGTTGAGCTTAAACAGAACAGTTTGCTCAAGAATGTGACTGACGAGCAGCTCGCAGAGCTGGAGGGCCACTTGCAGATCGTTGATGCAGCCAAGGGCGACTACCTGGTCACGCAGGGCGACCGTGACATGGAGCAATACTTTGTCTTGCAGGGCATGCTCAAGCGCGTCGTCACCGCGCCAGGCAGTAAAAAAGAAATGGCACTGCGTTTTTCTTCTGAGCGTGGCATGGAGACTTCTTACGCAGCCTGGCGCTTGCGCACACCTGCTCCCTACAGCATTGTTGCGTCCACCAAATGCCGTGTTGCCAAGCTCAATATGCCCAAATGGGTCGAGTTTCTGGAGTTGCATCCAGAATTCAAAGCCGTCTTTGAGTTTGAAGTCATGGCGTTAATGGGTGAAATCATGGCGCATACCATCACACTACACCTGCTGGACGCGCCAGGGCGCGTACACCGCTTTGAGCGCAAGCACCCCGACTTGTTTGAGCGCATCCCCAAAAAAGAACTCGCGGCCTACCTCAACCTGTCCGCCGAGACGCTCAGTCGTCTCAAGCAGCGCGGAAAGATCTGAGCGCTGCAGCTCCACGGTCAAAAATTATTTTGTCGAAAAAACCCGCTGCAGAGCGTGTTTTTGGTGCGGCCTTAGCCAGACCGCTAATTCAAAAGCAACTGCACCGAGGGCCAAACTCTTTTTAACCTTCACCTTGCCCTTGCCGACGGCCACGACGCAATCAGCGCCAGGCAGGCTTGAAATTTGGTTTCCCTTATCAACCTTAAGCTGCGTATTCGGTCTACTGCTCGGCCGCCCTCAATTTATTCTTAACAATCCCATACAAGGGCATGAGCAAGAGCACCAAGGCTAGGGTGGTGATACCGCCTACCAAGAAGTTGGAGAAAAAGATTGAAAGATCACCCTGAGACGCCAGCATGGCTTGCCTGAACGAACTCTCGGTACGGTCACCAAGCACCACCGCCAGAACAAGTGGGGCCAGCGGGTACGACAGTTTCTTGAACAAGTAACCCACCACACCAAACAAGACCATCAGGTAGATGTCGAACTCAGAGTTATGCACGGTGTAGGCGCCAATCGCACAAATAACGATGATTACGGGTGCAATCACCGAGAAAGGAATACGCAAAATGGCGGCAAACAGCGGTACACAGGTCAGCACCACGATCAGACCCGCGATATTGCCCAGATACATCGAGGCGATCAGCCCCCAGACAAAGTCCTTCTGCTCCACGAACAGCAGCGGTCCAGGCTCCAGGCCCCAAATCAGCAGACCGCCAAGCAAAACAGCAGCGGTTGGAGAACCTGGCACACCCAAAGTCAGCATCGGCAGCAAAGCCGAGGTACCTGCCGCATGGGCCGCGGTCTCAGGGGCCACCACCCCTTCCACCTGGCCAGTTCCGAACTTTTCACCGTCTCGTGATGTGCGCCGGGCAACGCCATAGGCCATGAACGACGCAGGTGTGGCGCCACCAGGAACAATACCCATGAAGCAACCAATGACAGACGAGCGGATCGACGTCATCCAGTACTTGGGCAACTCAGCCCAAGTACTAAGCACCACCCTGAGGTTGATCTTGGCCTTGGTGCCCTTGAATTCCAGCCCTTCCTCCAGGGTCTGCAAAATTTCGCCAATGCCGAACAAGCCAATAACGACCACCAAAAAGTCAAAGCCACTGAGGAGCGACTCAGTGCCAAAAGTCATGCGCAATGTGCCAGTGACGGTATCGGTTCCAACCGCAGACAGGGCAAAGCCAATCATCATGGCTACCACCGTCTTGAAGGGCGCTTCCTTGTTCATGCCGACAAAGGCACAGAAGGTCAGTAGATAGACCGAGAAAAACTCGGGCGGACCAAAGGCTAGCGCAAAATTAGCCACGATCGGCGACAAAAAGGTCACCACCAAAATGGCGACAAAAGCGCCAATGAACGACGAGGTGAACGCAGCAGTCAGAGCCTCACCGGCACGGCCTTTCTGGCCCAGCGGATAGCCGTCAAAAGTGGTCGCCACCGACCAGGGTTCACCTGGGATATTGAACAGAATTGAGGTGATGGCACCGCCAAACAATGCGCCCCAGTAAATACACGACAGCAAAATAATCGCAGAAGTCTGGCCACCCGGTTGCTGCGCCATGGTGAAGGTCAGCGGTAACAAAATGGCCACGCCATTCGCGCCGCCGAGGCCCGGCAACACGCCAATGATCACGCCCAGAATCACGCCACCAAACATCAATAGGACGTTTTTAAGACTCAGTGCGATGGCAAAGCCATCCATCAAGGAGAAAAAGGAATCAGCCATGTGTATCTATCTCGTCAGTCAGTGGTGGATCGAATCAGTCCAAGCCCAGCAGTGCTTCCACCGGGCCTTTTGGCAGGGGAACCAGGAACCAGATTTCGAAAATCACATAAAAGAAAGCGGCCGTGCCAAAGCTCACCGCCGCGAGCTTGCTCCAGGCGTATTTGCCAAGCCACCTCATAAAGAAGCCGATATAAATGATCGATGGCAAATAAATGCCCAGCAAACCCACCAGCGCCACGTAAACAATCGAAGGCACCAACACGCTTAGAACCAGTTTCAGTTGCCCGACCTCCACAAAGGTGCCGTTCTCCTCGGCACTCATGCGTAAGCCACTGATGAAATTAGCGATCGACCCGATCACGATCAGCGCGCCAACATAAAACGGAAAGTAGCCGGTCTGCGGCCCATCCTCTGCCCATCCCGCGCCAATGCGCCAGTTGTCGTACATGACGATCGTGCCGAGTACGAAAGTGATGGTGGCCACCACCAACTCGGCTGTTTTGTATTTGAACGCCGCGCGAACATCTGATGCATTCACCATCAATCTCTCCGAAAAACTCAAAAAAAGTGCGCATGGACCCCATACGCACTTGTGACAACTGCTAAAACGATCTTATTTTTTCTCAGCCAAGAACCCGGCACCCTTCATCAGGTATTCATGGTCGCGCTCGGCCTTGGTGACCCAGAAGAAATAATCCTGGCCCTCCAACTGAGACTGATTGAACGCACCCTTGGACATCAGTGCAGCCCAGTCGGGAGTGGCAATCACTTTGCGCATCAGGTTCACGTAGTAGTCAACCTGGTCTTTGCTCACACCGCCGGGCATGAAGATGCCACGCAGCATCAGGTAGGTCACATCGAGACCTTGCTCCTTGCAGGTTGGGATGTCGCCCCACGACATGGTGTCAGTCATCTTCTCTTTGTACGGCATGCGCTGGTCATCAAACACACACAAGGGGCGCAATTTGCCGCCACGCCAGTGCGCCACCGCTTCGCTGGGGTTATTCACCGACGAATCGATGTGCTTGCCCACCAATTGCACAGCCACCGCACCGCCACCTTTTTGTGGGATGTAGATAAACTTCGCACCCGTCTGCTTTTCAATGGCAGCGGTGATGATCTGGTCTTCCTGCTTGGAGCCGGTACCGCCCATCTTCATCTTGTTGGGACCTGCCTTTTTCACAGCGTCCACGTACTCTTTAGCGGTCTTGTAAGGCGTGTCAGCATTGACCCACAACACAAACTCGTCGAGGGCGAGCATCTTGACTGGCGTCAGGTCTTTCCAGTTGAAAGGCACGCCTGTAGCCATGGGGGTAGTAAACAAATTCGACAGCGTGATGATGATCTTGTGAGGCTCACCCTTGGCACCCTTGACATCCAGAAAGCCTTCGGCGCCAGAGCCGCCCGACTTGTTGATCACCACCATCGGCTGTTTCATCAGGTTGTGTTTGACCACAATACCTTGGATCGCACGCGCCATCTGGTCAGCGCCACCACCAGTACCGGCCGGGACGATGAACTCAACGGTCTTGGTCGGCTCCCAGGCCGCATGAACTGTCGAGGACAGCGCTGCCAGACCCATAGCAGCCGCAAGGGCCGCCTTTTTGAATAACGTTTTTGCTTTCATACTGTAGTCTCCTTGGTTACGGTCAAGAGCCTGTGGGCGCGGCAGAGAATCCCCAACGCTTAAACGGCTCAACTCTTTTGAATCTGATGGCCAGGGCATCACCCGGACCACCACCAACATCATACCGGCACGTAAGTGTCTCTCCGAGAGTGATAAATACAGTTGACCGCAGTCAATACCTAGGGGAAACCCCTAGGTACCTAAGGCAGATTGGCGATCCTTTTTAGCCCAGCCGACCTTGTTTGTGCCCAGCACAACGGAATTCCTTGGCGAAGCAATTAAAAATCGCACACAGCGCGGCCGGCCTCAAGCCGTCACCTCTGGCAATTGAGCCAGAATCTGTCCGCCACCAAAACTCAGGCGCGGCGCCAGGGTGCCACCGGCAGTGACGCGCACCGCACAATACTTGAACTCTGGAATCTTGGCAAAAGGGTCGAGCGCCGCGTTAGTCAGCCGGTTGATGGCGGCCTCGTAGTAGCAAAACGGCGCAAATACCGCACCTGGTGGGGAGCTGTCGTCAGCGCGCGCGTACAAAACCACTTCTCCCCGACGAGATTGCAGCGTCACCACGTCCCCTGCGGCGATACCCAAGCGCTCCATATCCAGCGGATGGATGAGCGCCACCGGATCGGGCTCAATAGCATCCAACATGGTGGCGCGGCGCGTCATGCTGCCAGTGTGCCAGTGCTCGAGTTGGCGACCCGTGATCAACACCATCGGGAACTCTGCGTCCGGGCGCTCGTTGGCAGGAATCACGTCAGCCGGAACAAAACGGGCTTTGCCACCCTCTCGCGGAAACGTATCCGTGAACACCACCGACTGACCTGGGTCACCTTCTTGCTGGCAAGGGTAAGTCACTGCGTGCTCGCGTTCCAGACGTTCCCAGGTGATGCCACCAATACTGGGCATGGTGTGGCGCATCTCATCGAAAACCTCCGACACATGCTTGTAATGCCAGTCCAGGCCCAAGCGACGGGCAATCTGCTCGATGATCCACAGATCTTGGCGCGCATCGCCCGGGGGATCAATCGCCTGGCGCCCCATTTGAACCAGTCGGTCAGTGTTGGTGAAGCTACCCGTTTTCTCAGGGAACGCACTGGCTGGCAGGATCACGTCGGCCAGGTAGGCCGTCTCGGTCAGAAAGATGTCTTGCACCACCAGATGGTCCAGCGCTGCCAAGGCTTCACGGGCGTGGTTGGCATCAGGGTCTGACATGGCGGGGTTTTCGCCCATCACGTACATCCCGCGAATGTCGCCTTTTTGGATGGCATGCATGACCTCCACCACGGTCAAGCCTGGCTTGTCGTCCAGCGTGCCAGCATTCAAACCCCAGGCCGATTCAAAGCGTGCGCGCACCTCAGGCCTAGAGACATGTTGGTAGTCGGGCAGCATCATCGGAATCAAACCTGCGTCGGACGCGCCTTGCACATTGTTCTGCCCACGCAATGGGTGCAGACCCGTGCCCGGGCGGCCAATTTGTCCAGTCATCAGCGACAGGGCAATCAGGCAGCGTGCATTGTCGGTACCGTGCACATGCTGAGACACACCCATGCCCCACAAAATCATGGATGCCTTGGAGGAGGCGTAAAGGCGGGCGACATAACGGATGGTGTCGGCGTCAATGCCACAGATAGGCGCCATGCGCTCTGGGCTGTAATCGGCAACATTCGCCTTCAGTTCATCAAAGCCGATGGTCCGGCTGGCGATGAAGTCCTGGTCAACCAAGCCTTCCTCAACAATCACATGCATCATGGCGTTAAGCAGCGCCACATCGGTGTCGGGTTTGAACTGCAAATAGCGATGCGCCAAACGCGCCAAGTCAGAGCGACGCGGATCGCAAACAATTAGCTTGGTGCCGTTGATAACCGCATTCTTAATCCAGCTTGCGGCAACCGGGTGGTTGACCGTGGGGTTCGCACCAATCACGATCACCACCTCAGCCTGGGTGACATCCATGACCGGGTTGGAAACCGCACCCGATCCAATGCCTTCGAGCAATGCCACCACTGAGGAGGCATGACACAAACGCGTGCAGTGGTCGACGTTGTTAGTGCCAAAGCCGGTGCGCACCAGCTTCTGAAACAGGTAGGCTTCCTCGTTACTGCCTTTGGCTGAGCCAAAGCCTGCTAGTGCGGCCTTGCCATGTGTGTCACGTATCGCCGCAAGCTTGCCGCCGGCGAACTCCAGGGCTTCCTCCCAGCTCGCTTCGCGAAAGATCGACATCACCTGATTGGGTTCCATCTGAAAGTCGCCGCGCTTGGGCGCATCCGCACGCCGAATCAGCGGCTTGGTTAAACGGTGCGGGTGGTGCGCGTAATCAAATCCATAACGTCCTTTGACGCACAGACGACCTTGATTGGCGGGGCCAGAGCGGCCATTAACAAACAAAATCTTGTTGTCCTTGACGTTGTAAGTTAGCTGACAGCCCACGCCACAGTACGGGCACACCGAGGACACTTGCTTATCAGGCTTGGCCATGCCCACGCCGCGCGCTGGCATCAGTGCACCAGTGGGGCAGGCCTGAACGCATTCGCCACAGGCCACGCAGGTAGAAGCGCCCATGGGATCATCCATGTCAAACACAATCTGGGCATGCTCACCGCGAAAGGCCAGCCCGATCACATCATTGACTTGCTCGTCGCGGCAGGCTCGCAGGCATCGGGTGCACTGAATACAGGCATCCAGATTCACGGCAATCGCGGGGTGTGATAAGTCCTGGTGAACAGCAGCACGGGCCTTGAAACGCGGCTTACCCACACCGAGCTGTTCAGACCAGAAGTCCAGATCATTGCGGCGGGTGTACGCTGTCTCTGGCATATCGGCCTGCAAGAGCTCAAGCACCAATTTTTGTGACTTGATTGCTCGCTCGCTCTGGCTATTGACCTTCATGCCTTCAGTCGGTGCGCGGCAGCACGATGGGGCCAGCACCCGCTCGCCGGCAACTTCCACCACACATGCACGGCAGTTGCCCGCCTTGTCCAAGCCGTCTTTGTAGCAAAGATGCGGGATCTTCACGCCGTTGACCTTGGCCACATCCAGAATGGTCTGATTACCGGTGGCCTGCACCGCGCGCCCATTGAGTTCAAAGTTGACCGTGGGCGTCTGCAGCTGGGCTTGCTCTTTGCGAGTGATTGCGTTCATGGGTAAGGCCTCAGGTCAGCTCGTTAGGAAAATACTTGATCACACAGTCGATGGGGTTGGGCGCCGCCTGGCCCAGGCCGCATATCGACGCATCGCGCATCACTGCCGATAGATCTGCCAACAAATCCTGGTCCCAAGTAGCCTGCTCGATCAAATCAGACGCCTTGGCTGTTCCGTTACGGCAAGGCGTGCACTGCCCACACGATTCGTGCTTGAAGAATCGCAGTGTGTTGCGTGCTGCCGCCACTGCAGTGTCTTTGTCAGACAGCACCACCACCGCCGCTGAGCCGATGAAGCACCCGTAGGGCTGCAGCGTGTCAAAGTCCAGGGGAATGTCGTTCATGCTCGCCGGCAAAATGCCGCCTGACGCGCCGCCTGGCAGGTAGCCATAAAAACGGTGGCCGTCCTGCATGCCACCACAGTAATCGTCGATCAAGGCCTGAATGGTGATGCCTGCAGGAGCCAGCTTGACCCCTGGTGAACGCACGCGACCCGACACAGAAAACGAGCGCAGACCTTTGCGGCCATTGGCCCCGTGGCTGGCAAACCAAGCCCCACCTTTTTCAAGCAACTCACGCACCCAGAAAAGGGTTTCAAAGTTGTGCTCCAGCGTTGGGCGCCCGAACAAGCCAACTTGTGCCACGTAAGGCGGGCGCAGGCGCGGCATGCCGCGCTTTCCCTCAATGGATTCGATCATGGCCGACTCTTCGCCACAAATATAGGCCCCGGCGCCACGGCGCAAACTGATCGACGGCAGCTGTGCAGCTAAGACCGGGTCTGCCTGCAGTTTGGCAAGTTCTGTTTCCAGCATTGCACGACAACCGTGGTACTCGTCGCGCAGGTAGATGTAGACCTGATCGATGCCAACGGCCCAGGCGGCAATCAGCATGCCTTCCAGAAAGCGGTGCGGGTCGGTCTCCAGCATTGCACGGTCCTTGAAGGTGCCAGGTTCGCCCTCGTCGATGTTTACCGCCATCAGGCGGGGTGCCGCTTCGGCGCGAACAATGCGCCATTTGCGCCCAGCCGGAAAGCCAGCGCCACCTAAGCCCCGCAGACCTGAGTCTTCCAGCGTGCGAATAACACTGTCGACATCGCGCTTGCCCTGCCAGCAGGCCTGCATCAGGGCATAACCCCCCGCCGCGCGGTACGCATCCAGGTCCAGAAAACCGGTAGGAATATGCTGCGTTTGCCCACTCGCAACCGTCTTGGCTATCGCATCAGCCGTGGCCTGAGGCACTGGGTTTTGACCCACCACCGCCGCCGGCGCTTGCTCGCAGCGGCCAATGCAAGGCGCGGCAATCACGCGCACCTCGCGCCCCAGCAGGGTGGGCAACTTGGCCAACAGGTCCTGCGCACCCGCCATCTCGCAGGACAAGCCGTCACACACCCTCACCGTGAGCATGGGTGGCGCCTCCTGACCCTCTTTAACCACGTCAAAGTGGTGGTAGAAGGTCGCAACCTCGTACACCTCGGTTTGCGCCAGTTGCATCTCCTGGGCCAACGCGGCCAGGTGCGCCGCAGACAAATGCCCATAGCGATCTTGAATTTTGTGCAGATGCTCGATGAGCAGATCGCGACGCAGAGGCTGTTCACCCAGCAAAGCCTTCACTTGCAACAGTGCTTCAGGATCGACACGGCGGCCCTTGGGCGCCTGGCGCTTGCGCTCCTGGGTACTGGCCTGCACTGCAATCGGTATCACCGGATGGTTCATAACTGCTCTCTTCGATTCTGAAATTCAAATGACCTGCTCAGCCCGCAGCGCCTGGATATCGGCTGCGCTATAGCCCAGCTGACTCAACACCTCATCGGTATGCTCACCCAGCAAGGGCGAACGCGTCACCACGGTGGGGCTGTCTGACATCTTGATCGGGTTACCCACAGTGAGGTATTTGCCGCGCACGGGGTGGTCTACTTCGACAACCGTACCGCTTGCGCGCAGCGCCTCGTCTTCGGCAATCTCTTTCATCGACAAAATTGGGCCGCATGGAATGTCGTAGGCGTTGAGAATGTCCATGGCCTCGAACTTGGTCTTGGTCTTGGTCCACTCTTCAATGCGGGCAAAAATCATCTTCAAATGCGGCAACCGCGCTTTCGGTGTCGAGAAGTGCGGATCGGTGATCCAACCCTCCTCGTCAATCACCTTGCAAATCGCTGGCCACACTGCCGCCTGGGTGATGAAATAGATGTAGGCATTCGGGTCTTTTTGCCAGCCCTTGCATTTCAGGATGGAGCCGGGCTGGCCGCCACCTGACGCATTGCCTGCCCGCGGCACGGCCTCACCAAATTCAATGTCCGGGTACTGCGGGTATTCCTGCAACTCGCCGGTGCGCTCCAGACGCTGCTGGTCACGCAACTTGACCCGGCACAAATTCAAGACCGCATCTTGCATGGGTGCCAGCACCTTCTGCCCTTTTCCGCTTGTTTGCCGTTGCAGCAGCGCAGCCATGATGCCCAGGGCCAGATGCAAGCCTGTGCCGCTGTCGCCAATCTGTGCTCCAGTCACCAAAGGGGGGCCATCGTCAAATCCCGTGGTGGATGCGGCACCGCCTGCGCATTGCGCCACGTTCTCATAGACTTTGCAGGCCTCGTACTTGCCCGGGCCAAAGCCTTTGACCGAAGCCACCACCATGCGCGGATTGAGTTCGTGTATGCGCTCCCAGGTAAAGCCCATACGGTCTAAGGCACCTGGCGCAAAATTCTCGACCAACACATCACACTGCTTGATTAAAGCCTCCAGAACCTGCTTGCCCTTCGGATGTTTGGTGTTGACCGTGATCGAGCGCTTGTTGTGGTTGAGCATGGTGAAGTACAAGCTGTCGGCCTCGGGTATGTCCCGCAGCTGTCCACGGGTGGCATCGCCCTCGCCGGCTCGCTCCACCTTGATCACGTCGGCGCCGAACCAGGCCAGCAGTTGGGTACAGGTAGGCCCAGACTGCACGTGGGTGAAGTCCAAAATTCGGTAGCCATTCAAAGCCTTGCTCATCGCGATTCCTTTGCCATACCAACCCTCAGATTATTGCTGCCCTGAGCCCGGCGCCTGGTGCTGCGCCTCGAGCTGGGCCAATCGGGCTCGCATGGTCTTTTCTTCTTCAAAACGTTTGGTTTCATCGCGGATGACAGCAACAACCTTGTCCACTTCACCCGTTTCACTACGCAGCAAACTCACCGTCATTGCGATTGACAGCGCCTGACCGCTACTGTGTAGCGCCGGCACTCGAAGCAAGGTGTCGCCATAACGGGAGTGCCCGCTTTGCATGGCTTGACGGTACCCAGCCCAGTGACGCTCTCGGTAACGCTCAGGCGTAATCAGGTCTAGCGACTGCCCTATGGCATGCTGCGCGTCATAACCAAACAGCTTTTCAGCTGCCGGGTTCCACCAGCAGATCAGCCCTTGTACGTCAGCAGCAACCACGGCGTCGGCCAGGGCCGACAGCAAGTTCGCTGAACTGATGGAATTGGGCATCTGCAATTACAAGCTTGGTTATCGCTTCAGCTACCGCGCAACAGCGGGCCCGTTAACGATAACGGCACCACGCGGGTGCCGTTATCTGCAACAGTACCGATCGCGCAGCGTCTTAGACCGCTTTGCCCTCGTGCATAGCCTTGATCTGCTCTGCAGAGTAGCCCAGCTCAGCCAGAACCTCGTCGGTGTGCTGGCCCAGCAGCGGAGATGCCGTCACCTCGGGCTAGAGATCAGAGAACTTGATCGGGCTGCCAACCGTGTAGTAGCTGCCACGCACTGGGTGCGGGACTTCAACGATGGAGCCGCTCTTGCGAAGTGACTCGTCACGCAGCAACTCGGCCATGCTCAGCACCGGTGCGCAGGGGATGTCAAATTTGCGGAAGATGTCAACGGCCTCGTACTTGGTCTTGTCTTTGATGAAGTCTTCGATGGTGCCAAAAATCTCCATGATGTGTGGCTGACGACCACGCGGCGTGTTGTAGGCCGGATCATCTTTCCACTCGGGCTTGCCCAGCGCATCACAAATTGGGCCCCAGGCGTGACCCTGGATAGTGAAGTAGATATACGCATTGGGGTCGGTTTCGTGACCCTTGCACTTCAGAATCCAGCCCGGCTGACCACCGCCGCCAGCGTTGCCGCCGCGTGGTGTGACTTTGCTGGCGAAGGCTTCCATCTCGTGGGGGTACTGTGGGTACTCTTCCAGGTAGCCCACACGCTCCAGACGCTGCTGGTCACGCATCTTCACGCGGCAAAGGTTCAACACGGCGTCCTGCATGGAGACCGCCACTTTCTGCCCTTTGCCGGTCTTCTGGCGGCCAATCACGGCCGTCAAGATACCGATGGCCAGGTGCATGCCCGTGTTGGAGTCGCCTAAAGCGGCAGCCGAAATGGTGGGCTCAGAGTTCTCGCCTTTCCACCAGCCTGTCGTAGAAGCGGCACCACCAGCGCATTGCGCCACGTTCTCGTAGACCTTGAGGTCTTCGTAATGGTGGCCTTCGCTAAAGCCCTTGACCGAGGCCAGAATCATGCCGGGGTTGAGCTTTTGGATGTACTCCCAGGTAAAGCCCATGCGGTCCAGCGCGCCAGGGCCGAAGTTCTCGACCATGACATCGGATTCGCGGATCAGTTTTTCCAGAACTTCCTTGCCAGCGGCTGTCTTGGTGTCCAGCGTCAGCGAGCGCTTGTTGCTGTTGAGCATGGTGAAGTACAGGGCATCGGCATCCGGAATGTCGCGCAACTGGCTGCGTGTGACGTCGCCGGAGCCGGGGCGCTCAACCTTGATCACGTCAGCGCCGAACCAAGCCAGCAACTGGGTACAGGCTGGGCCTGCCTGAACGTGGGTGAAGTCAATGATTTTGATGCCACTCAGTGGTTTGTTGTCCATGTCTAAATCTCCTTTGGAACGACCTATTAAAAACTTACTTCTTTTTGGCAGCTTGAGGATTCAAGCTGGTGATACGCCCGCTCTCGGTACCCGCCGTCTCATCAATCACAGCATTGATCAGAGTGGGCTTGCGCGAACGGAAGGCCTCGTCGATGCCCGCTCTGAGCTCAGCGGGTGTGGTTGCGTGAACGCCCACACCACCGAAGGCTTGCATCATCATGTCGTAGCGCGCGCCCTTGACGAAAACCGTTGGCGCCACATCTGCGCCGCCTGTCGGGTTGACGTCTGTGCCCTTGTACACGCCATTATTGTTCATCACAACGATACACACCGGCAGGTTGTAGCGACAGACCGTCTCCACCTCCATGCCAGAGAAACCGAATGCGCTGTCACCTTCCACGGCCAGAACCTGCTCTCCAGTGACCACAGCCGCAGCGACAGAAAAGCCCATGCCGATGCCCATGATGCCCCAGGTGCCCACGTCCAGACGCTTGCGGGGTTTGTACATGTCGACGATCGAGCGCGTGAAATCCAATGCGTTTGCACCCTCGTTAACCAAAATGGTGTCCTGGTGCTGACGCATCACGTCCTTGACCACGGCCAAGGCGCTGTGAAAGTTCATCGGCGTCGGGTTCTTGGCCAGGGTGTCGGCCATCTTGGCAATGTTCTTGCCGGTGCGCTCAGAGATCGCCTGCGTCCATTCAGCCGGCGGCTTGGCCCAGTTGTTGCCCATGGCATCCAAGAGCGCAGACACACAGGACCCGATGTCGCCAATCACAGGCGCGTCGATCGCCACGTTGCTGTCAGCCTCGATCGGCGAGATATCAACCTGAATGTATTTTTGAGCGCCCCAGGCTTTGTGGTTGGCGCCACCCCAGGTCTTGCCTTTGCCATGCGACAGCAGCCAGTTCAGGCGTGCGCCAATCAAGAGCACCACGTCCGCTTCGGGCAGCACGAACGAGCGGGCCGCAGCAGCAGACTGCGCATGGTTGTCAGGCAAGATGCCTTTGGCCATGGACATGGGCAAATACGGAATGCCCGATTTCTCCACCAAGGTACGGATGGCCTCATCCGCCTGCGCATAAGCTGCGCCCTTGCCCAGCAGAATCAAGGGCTTCTTGGCGCCTTTGAGCAAATCAATGGCGCGCTGCACAGCGTCGCCCCCTGGGATCTGTTTGGGCGCCGGATCGACCACCTTGATCAGCGACGCACGCCCAGCCTGCAGCGGCATGCTTTGGGCAAACAGCTTGGCCGGCAGATCCAGGTAAACACCACCCGGTCGCCCCGATACCGCCGAGCGAATCGCGCGGGCCACACCCACACCAATATCCTCCGCATTCAATACCCGGTAAGCCGCCTTGCACAAGGGCTTGGCGATCGCCAACTGGTCCATTTCCTCGTAATCACCCTGCTGCAGGTCCACGATTTCGCGCTCAGAGGAGCCGCTAATCAGGATCATGGGAAAGCAGTTGGTGGTGGCGTTCGCCAGCGCGGTCAGGCCATTCAAAAAGCCAGGCGCCGACACCGTCAGGCAAATGCCTGGCTTTTGGGTCAGAAAACCGGCGGCCGCAGCGGCATTGCCCGCATGCTGTTCGTGCCGGAAAGAAATCACCCGCAGACCTTCGGCTTGCGCCATGCGGGTCAGGTCGGTGATCGGAATACCGGGCAGGCCAAAAATGGAGTCAATACCATTGAGCTTGAGCGCCTCAATCAGCAAGTGGAAACCATCAATGGTTTCAGTCGATTCTTGAATTTCAGACATAGGTTTCAAACCATGAGTTATGGGGTAGTGGCCCAAGGCCCTGAGCCTGTTTCGAGCCGCTGGTTGTCGCGCCAAGACGGGTGTTCGGTGTGTGAGCCACACTGACGCGACAGGCCACATTATCCAAAGGGTGCGGCAAGCAGGCGTTGACCGCAGTCAATTTTCAAAAAAAAGCCGCATAAACAATTACTTACAGCATTTCCAGGCTAGCAGGGGTAATTAAAGGCCATGGCTGCGCCTGCAAAACGGGTAACGCCGGCCTTGGCTTGCTCGCCAGCGCACGTTGGCCAGAGAGTGCGTGGCAACCGGGCTACCAAAGGCTGTGGATAAGCCCTGAATAGGCTGCGATTAAGTCGGCGCTTTTGGGGCATAAGTGCAAAACAAGCTGTGCACACCATGGGGGTCCCCCACCCCTATCCACGTGGTTTGGCCGGTTGCTGGGGATGTCGGTTGCTGGGTACTAAGATGCGCATCATGCAGCTACCCCAAGCCCAAACACCCAAGCCCCTGCAGTCTGTGCTTTTTGTCTGCATGGGCAATATCTGTCGCAGCCCAAGCGCGCACGGGGTTTTTCGCGACAAACTTCGCGCGCACGGCTTGGAACACCTGGTGAAAGTGGACTCCGCGGGAACCCACAGCTACCACAGGGGTGAGCCGCCCGACCCCCGTTCCCAGCGCCACGCCGCCGCGCGGGGCTACGACCTTTCAGACCTGCGCTCCAGGCCACTGCATGAGGATGATTTCAAGCGATTCGACTTGATTCTGGTGATGGACTGGGACAACCTGGCCCTGACCCAGCAACGTTGCCCCAAGCCTGAGGAGCACAAAATTCGGCGCCTGAGCGAGTTCAGTCAGAGACACAACAGCACCGTCATTCCAGACCCTTACAGCGGCGGCACTGACGGGTTCGAACGGGTGCTGGACCTGATTGAAGACGCGTGCGACGGACTGCTGCGCCACATTCAGAACAAGCAGCGGGCCGACTAAGCTTGGTAACCGCTGCGCTCAAGTCCGGGTAAGCAACCAGACCAGGCCCGCCAACGAGCCCAGCAGCACCGGCTGGTGCAACATGTAGTAAGACAAGCTCCAGCGGCCCAAGGCGCTTAGCCAAGGCCAGGGCCGCATGGCGGCCAGCCAGGCAAGCCGATTCGATCGAATCAGCCATTGGGCGCTAGCTGCGCCCCACCACATGACAGCAAGCCAGGGCAAAACGGGCGCGTAATCCTCGGTGATCGGTTTCTGGGTTATCAGGCCAAGCCAGTTCAGTGCGGGCGAATTCATCCAGCCCACCACACCGACCGACAAGACCTGATTGGCCAAGGCTTCAAAAACGGGCTTTGACAGCAGCGCTGCAACTGAAGCCAGCCAAAGCCAGTGCCCCCAGGAAAGACTCCAACGCAGCAGGATCAGCATGATGGCTATGCCGTGCAGGATTCCAAAATAAATCCAGCTTTGGGAAAACATCAACCACGAGCCCAAACTCACCAAGGCTGCACAAGCGGCCACCTGCGCCCAACGACGCCAAAACCGCTGGGCATTTTGTCCATGCGCATGCCCCCAGGCCTGTGCGAACCCAGCGCAAAACAAAAACAAGCTGACGATCAGCGTGCGCTGCCAAGTCCAAAAGGGGTCGGCGTAAAAATCCTGACGCCACAGCCCAAAATAATTCAGGTCAAAACAAAAGTGGTACAGCGTCATCCACAGCATGGCCAAACCACGCAGGGCGTCCAGCACCTCAAGTCTGTTGCTTGCCATGTCCGCAGTTTAGACTTTGGGCCAAGCCCCAGCCCTGTCTGCAGCCAAGGGACGCAAAACACCCAGGCCAGGGCAAGGGCAACAAGCGCCAGATGTCGCCAAAGAAATTTAAATGTCCCGGGTGGGATCAAAGCCCGCTTGGCGCAAATCCCGTAGGTTGTTGCGCACCGCGCTCAGCAAGTCGTTGGTGAGTTCGTCCGAAGACTTCCGCGTCACGCGCAAATCGTCACACAACCGCCGCGCTTGCTGGCTGGTCTGTGTGGCACCACACATGCCCGCAGACCCAATCAAAGAGTGGGTAAGCCTCTCAATGGCCAGCAGATCGCCGCCCTGCTTGGCCTGAGCAAATCGAAGCTCAAATTCAATGAGCTCCTGCATGAATATATGCAAGGTTTTATTCAGACCGGCGGCATCCGATCTGAACAGCAAGCGCAGATCCGCTAATTCAAAGCTCGTTAATTTGTGACTGTCGGCGGTGTTCATTGTCTACATCAAGGCTAACTAGAAAAATCAGGTGGTTACCCCGTGCGCCGCAATTCGCTTGGATTACGCTGGGCCTGAAATAGCGAAAAAATCATCATCAACGATCCGATCACCCAAAACCGGCACAAAATCAAAGCCTGAGCCATGCCTCGATCAGCGCCTTGCCATTGCCCTAGGCGGGATAAAGATGGTTCGCACGCAGGGCTTGCAAACTGGCGCCAACCTGATCGAGCAACGCACGCTTGAGCTCCTCGGTCAAGGCCTCGCCGCCGCGCAAGGCATCGCAGGTCGATCGCGCTAATTTGCACACGGCTTTATCTCCACAATTCCCCGATGAACCAATCAGGCTGTGGGCCAGCTTCTCCATCTCCTCCATGGGGGTTTCAGCCCGGATAGCCTGTTGCCAGTTTTGCTGCCAGACCGCGAGTTCATCGCCGTACATTTTCAAAAGTTCGCGCAGACCATCAAGGTCACTGCCAAACAAAAGCTTGAGGTCGGCAAGATCAAACCCTTCTATGTCAAAAGTTGGCGTCTTGGACTCAGTGCTGGTTTTCGCTTCTCGGCTCTGGGCCTCAACGCGCACAGTGTGATCCAAACCGGGCTTGGCATATCGGTGCAATACGTCCGCCAGGGCAGCAACATTCAGGGGCTTGACGATAAACCCGTTCATACCCGCCGACAGCGCCGCATCGCGATCTTCACCGTAAGCCGCAGCTGTGAGCGCAACAATTGGAATAGCCTGAGTCCGGTGGCTTGAGCGGATCTTGCGGGTTGCCTCAAGTCCGCCCATTTCCGGCATGTGCAAGTCCATCAAAACCAAATCGATGGCAGGCTGGCTCAAGTCCGCCAGACGTTCGATGCTGGCGCGACCACTGTCCACCAGTTCAGCCTGAACACCCAAATCCTCCAGCATGCGTGCAACCACCAAACGGTTGAGTTGGTTGTCGTCAACCACCAGCACGCGAAACTTCCCACCAAACAAGCGCGCGCCGGCGTCCACAGCACGGCCCATTTCATCGGCCACGATCACCGCATCCGAAGCCACTTCGCGCTCAAGCCCTTTATCAGTGCGGTTCATCGGCAACTCAAACCAGAACATCGATCCGCCATCTGGGCTTGACTGCATGCCGATGGTCCCACCCATCAAGGTCACCAGCTGCTTACATATGCTCAAGCCAAGGCCAGTGCCACCGAAGCGCCGCTTGATTGAAGTATCGGCCTGGGTAAAGCGATCAAAAATAGTGCTCACCGCATCCTCAGGAACCCCGATTCCGGTATCGAGACACTCCACGCGCAACCCCGGCACTCCACCATCCAAATCCACCGGCATGATGCGCAACTTGACCGAGCCAGTCTGGGTGAATTTGATCGCGTTGCCAACAAAGTTGTCCATGACCTGGCGCAGTTTGCCTACATCGCCGTCATAGACTGAGGCGCAATCAGGCGACACATCCAACAACAAGTCCAGGCCCTTGACCTCGGCCGATCGTCGGTGAAGATCAGTCACCGATTTACCCATGAGCCTGACCGAAACGGGCTCGATTCGCAGCTGGCTATGGCCCGCCTCTAAGGAGGAAAAATCCAAAATGTCGTTGAGGGTGCGCATCAGGCCATTCGACGCCTGCGATATTGCCAGCAAATCTTCTCTTTGTCGCTCGGTCAGCTTGGTCTTCAACACGCCTGGGAGCAGGCCGATGATCGCATTCATGGGGGTTCGAAGCTCATGGCTCATCACCGCCAAAAACTCGCTCTTGGCTCGATCGGCTGACAGTGCGGCGTCCTTGGCCTGCTCGATCGCACGACGGGCCTCCATCTCAACCGAGATGTCACGCAGAACGCACAAGGTTTGCCCGCCAGCTTGACCTTCGATCCTGGAAACCGACAGATCGACCGGAACCTCCGTCGCGTCAGCGCGTTGCAGCAGCAACTGGTAGCGGCCAGTCGGCAATTGCCCAGGATGCGCGTCAAAAAAAGCCCTGATGCGCTCATCCGGGTCCGCTTGGGTCGAGTGGGCACGCAGAGTCTCAAAGAGAGGCTTGCCCGAGAGTTGCTCCAAGGACCAACCCCCAAGCGCTTGCGCTGCTGGGTTGCATTCCAAAAGTGCGCCATTGGAGTCCAACAAGACGATGCCGTCGGTGGCCGCTGACATTACTGTTTGGAACCGGTCCAGGCTGGCCCGTAATTCGGTGACATCCTGAATCGTTCCATACTCCACGCTGCCGCCACCGGGCTGTGTGATGAACCGTCCTGAGAGCCACACACTCTTGACATGGGAGCCCAAATTCAGACGCACCGTCACATCCCATTCTCCGCGATCGTAGGCACCACGCACAGAACGGTCGAAAGACGCGACATCGTCCGGATGAACCAGTGCACGCAGATCCTGCCAGCCCATGTCTGGGGTCAGTGGACGCTGCAGAATATTTCGCACCTCGTTTGAAAACTCCAAACCCAGGTGCGGCTTGCGGGTCCAGGTGCCGATCTTTGCGGCAGCTTGCGAGCGCTCAATCTCGTCCTGTCGCTCTGCAAGCCTCCCCGTTTTTTCTTGAACCTCAGAGACAACAAGCATATGTCGTCCAGAGATCATCAAAAAAATCATTTGAAGCAGGATCGCAGCAAGCAAAACCAATAGCGGCGCCCAAATTCCAAAAAAACTGGCACCCTCAGACCCAGTGGGTACTCCGCTCACCGTAAGCCGCCAGTACTGGTCGAAAAACGGCAACTCCACATCGGCTACAAAAGACCCCGACAAGGTGCCTTGAGAGCCAGCCGTCGCAACAGGCTCGGAAGCACCCTGGGGAAAGAGTTCGACCCTCAAGCCGTTGCGCTCAAGCGCTAAGAGTGCGGTCTCCAACATGGGCTGAAGTCGAACGACCGCAACGCTAAAACCCATCAAACTCTGGGATGTCGGAGCACCGGTCAACTGACCGGATTTCACGATCGGCTCCAACACCAGAACCCCACGCTGATTGTCCTGAACCAAGCGAATCGGCTTTGTCACGGAGGTGTCTTGTCTGAGGATCGCCGCCTCAATGGCAGCACGGCGAACCGGATCAGAGCCAATGTCAAAACCCACGGCCCCCTCGTTGCCAACCAGCGGCGCGATGTAGGTCACCGGAACGTAGTTGGGTTGGTCAGGCTGCGCCGGGCCAACGCCACTGGGTCCGCGCGCCTTGATGATGAATGGGCGTCCCAGCGATTTACTCATTCTGGCCTCAAACGCCACGCGTTCAGCGCTCGTCACAAACGCGTTAAACGACAGCGCCGCAACATCCTTGTTCGCACCCAGCACTGACTCGGTAAACTCGCCAAACTGTTGGTAGCTAAGACCTGGATTCAACAAAAACCAGGTACGCAAAGACTCCAGCATCGTCTCATGCGCCTTTAACCTCGCCACCAAACTGGTTTTTACCGCCGAGGCTGCCTCCCGCAAGGAGTCGGCACGGGCTTTGCGATCGGCATGCCCAATGCCAACCATGACCAGGCCCAGCAAGGGGGGCAAAATGACGAGGGTGGCGAGGGAAAAGTCGCCAAACATCCGCTTGGAAGGATTTGGTCGCAGCATCCAGCGCAAGAGCGGCGGCGCGATCAGCACCAAGCCCAGGACATCGCCTATCCACCAGTCCCGCCAGACATCGAAAAATTGATTCCCGCCAACCAGATCAAAAAAGCTTAAAGCGCTAACCCCGACGGACGCAGAAATCAACCCAACGACCGGCAACATGACCAGTAAGGCAATGATTTCGCGCTCGGTGATCAACAGCAACTGGCGAGGCCCCATCACCCACTTCGCGAGAAAAGCGCCTAGGAACGCCTGCGCCAGGACGCCGCATACGATCAACAGATTCATCACCAGCGACGCAGCGGAAAAATCCCTCAACCCGGTCTGGTAAAGCTGAAAGCCCAATACGCCCAGGGCAATGCCAGGCAGGACTCGTAAACCATGGACCAGCGCCATAGCCAGGGCCCAACCGGCGGCCGGAAAGAAGCTCAAGGCCACGCTCAGCGGCGCAACGGCCAGCGCAACCCCGATCGCAACAAGCAGGTACACCAGGCCTGCAATCAGATTGAGCTTAAGGTAGGAATACTGGGAAAAACGGGGAGAAGTTAATGCTGAATTTGACATTTGAGAATGCTAGGATCCGACCCAGTCGGCCAGCGGCAGCTGCTTGAGAGGTCGCAATCCTAAATGGTCCCGAGCCTGGCGCATAGTTCAATATTTGCACAGCTATCTATCTAAATAACAGATATTGAGTGTTTTCCCCTATATTTGGAGATATCGCACGCTGCTAAATAGAGGTATTGCACACAGTGACACATCAACTTGAAACCGTTGCGCTAGTTTCTCGCCGTCAGTGAACCCTGCGCTGCATCGCACAGCCGGACGGACTCTGGCCAGTGCTAACCGCCTGCGTACCAGAACATCCTGGGGCATGAAACTGCTTCATGCAGTCAAAAACCCCGCTTGGCGCAAATCCTCCAGGTTGTGACGTACCGCGCCAATCAAGCCCTCGACAATTTCATCTGACATCGTCCCCGACAGGCGCAAATCGTCGCATAGCCGTTGCGCTAATTGACAGGTCTCTTCGGCACCAGACATGCCGCTAGGTCCGATCAAAGCGTGGGCGAGTTTGCCAATCGCAAGCTGGTCGCCCTCTTTTCTGCTTGCAACACAACGGCGCTCAAATTGGATCAAATCCTGCATCACAGAGCGCAGGATTTCATTCAATCCGGCTTCATCCGATTCAAAAATCGAACGTAACTGGGCTAAATCAAAGCTTCTTAATTTTTGACTGTCAGCTGCGTTCATCTTGCTGAGACGACGGTGTACGTGGTTTATATCGCGGATGGCCATTCGTTTGGCGCGTTCTCAATCCTAAAGGACGTCAAGGATTATGTTAATGACCTGATCGCGAAAACGTGACCAATGTGTGAACGCGTGCTAGCCAAGCCAGCGCCGTGCGTGTAGCCACATATACATCCAAGGACTTTTTTCGCCAATCGCCCCATCGGTCCAGCTCATTTGGATATTTCGAAACACGCGTTCTGGGTGCGGCATCATGGCTGTGAATCGTCCGTCAGCGGTGGTCACGGCGGTCAGGCCACCGGCGCTGCCGTTGGGATTCAAGGGATAAACCTCGGTCGCATTTCCGGCGTGATCGACAAATCGCATCGCTGCGTGAACGCGGTCAGCTTGACCTCTGTGCTTAAAGTTTGCAAAGCCTTCGCCGTGGGCAACCGCTATGGGCAAGCGGCTCCCGGCCATCCCACTGAGGAAAATGGATTGGGATGGCAACACTTCCACCAGCGACAGGCGGGCCTCAAAGCGCTCGCTGACGTTGGTGGTAAAGCGTGGCCACGCCTGCGCGCCCGGGATGATGTCGGCCAGCTCGGCAAACATCTGGCAGCCATTGCAAACGCCCAGACCAAAAGTGTCGCCGCGATTGAAAAAAGTGTTGAACTGTTCGGACAGCCTCGGATTAAAAGTGATCGATCGCGCCCAGCCAATGCCTGCCCCCAGCGTATCGCCGTAGGAAAAGCCCCCGCACGCCACCAGGCCTGAAAATTCAGCCAAATCGGCACGACCGTGCTGCAAATCGGTCATGTGCACGTCGACAGCCTCAAAGCCTGCGGCGTCGAATGCGCAGGCCATCTCCACATGCGAATTAACGCCCTGCTCTCGCAACACCGCCACGCGCGGGCGCGCCAGCATCAACGACGTGGGCCATTGCGGGCAGACGGCCGCGGCCTGCACCTGCCCATCCAATACAAGATGGGTGTGCAGGCCGGGGTCATCTTGGGCGGACCACGCCGCGTGTTCGCTATCCGCGCAAGCCGGGTTGTCGCGTAAGCGACAAATTTGCCAGCTGCGTTGGTCCCAGACCTTCATGAGTTCAGCCAGGGGTGCGCGCAGAACCGGCTTGGCGTCACGCCAAACCTGAATCTCGCCCTCGCCCATCGGGATCTGGCCGCCAGGCGGGCGAGTCGTTCCCACCACGTGA
>JAURGS010000300.1 GCA_030833685.1 Rhodoferax sp.
TGGTGTGACTGATCTAAATACACCTGCTCAAGCACCGCCGCGCCTTAGCCGTTTTATAGTTTGCTCATTTCACTGACCTGCATGCAAGCCTACGCCCACCCCCTGCCTGCCTATGGCTGCGACTGCCATGTCCATGTGTTCGGCCCCTTTGATCGTTTTCCGCTGGACCCCAAGCGTGCTTACACCCCGGGCGCTGCATCGGTGGAAGAGCTGAGCGCGTTGCTCCAGCGCCTGGGCCTGCGCCGGGTGGTGGTGGTGCAGGCCAGCCCACAGGGCGATGACAATGCCTGCCTGATCGATGCCTTGCAGCGCATCAATGCCTCGGGCGAGTTGCAGGCGCGTGGGGTGGCGGTGATCTCCGAGCAGACCAGCGACGCGCAGCTGCGTGCAATGCATGAAGCTGGCGTACGCGGTGTGCGAGTCAACCTGGAATCAGCGGGTGAGCATGATCCTGAAGTCGGGCGCGCCCTGATGAGCTGGGCCGCCGATCGGGTGGCGCCCTATAGCTGGCATGTGCAAACCTACACTACCCTGCAGGTGATTGCCAGCATGGCTGACACCTTGATGGAATTACCCGTGCCGGTGGTGATTGACCACTTTGGTCGGGCCACCGCCGCCAAGGGCGTGCAGCAACCCGGTTTTGACAAGCTCTTGGCGCTGGTGGCCAGTGGCCGCGCCTATGTCAAGCTCTCAGCCGCCCAGCGTATTTCGGATCTGCCCGACCATCCGGACGCCCAGGTCATTGCCCAGGCCCTGGTGGCAGCCAACCCGCAACGCATGTTGTGGGGTACCGACTGGCCGCACCCGGGTGCCTGGCATGGCCAGCCTCGCTCACCCGAAGTGATCGAGCCCTTTCACCCGATTGACGACGAGCGTGCCTTGCAGCGCATCAGTGAGTGGGTGAGCGCCGAGCACTGGCTGGCGTTGTTGGAGACAAACCCGACCCGGCTGTACGATTTTTAACCTGCAACTTTCAACAACAAGCAAGGAGACCTGCCATGATCAAACAATTGAAATACCTGTTGGCTTTCGGCCTGAGCTTGCTGACGCTGACCGCGCTGGCGCAAGACAGCTGGCCCAGCCGCCCGATCAAGATCATTGTGCCGGTGGCGCCCGGCGGCAATGTCGACATTGTGGCGCGCAACCTGGCCAGAGAGCTGAGCAAGGGCCTGGGCCAGCCGGTGCTGGTGGAAAACCGGCCCAGCGCCGCCTCGCTGGTGGGCACCCAGTTGGTAGCCAAAGCCGCACCCGATGGCTACACCTTGCTGGCGCATTCCAGTACGTTTTTCTCGGCGCCGTTGATCATGAAAAACGCCGGCTACGACCCACTGAAGGACTTCGCCCCCATCAGCCTGACCTGCAAGGCGCCGATGTTCCTGATTGCTAGCCAATCGGTGCCAGCC
Source organism: Rhodoferax sp. (assembly GCA_030833685.1). Classification (GTDB taxonomy): domain Bacteria; phylum Pseudomonadota; class Gammaproteobacteria; order Burkholderiales; family Burkholderiaceae_C; genus Rhodoferax. Next base: position 1,404 of record JAURGS010000300.1, read on the forward strand.
AAAAACCTGGCCGAACTGGTGCAGCAGGCTAAGGCACGCCCGGGCGGCTTCAGCGTGGCCAGCAGCGGCAACGGCTCGACCGGACACATTGCCAGTGAGGTATTTGCCAGTCGCGCCGGCTTGAAGATGCTGAATATTTTTTACAAGGGCAATGCGCAAGCGATTGTGGATGTGATCAGCGGTCAGACCCAGTTGATGTTTGACCAGGTCAGTACCGCCATGGCCCATGTGCGCTCGGGCAAGGTGCGCCCGCTGGCGGTGACCAGCAACACCCGCTCGGCCCTGTTTCCCGAAGTGCCCACCATTGCCGAGTCGGGCTATCCCGGCTATGAGGATGTGACCCTCAATATGCTGCTGGCTCCCGCCGGCACGCCTAAGGAAATTGTGCAGCGCTTACACGCCGAGCTGGTGAAAGCCTATGCCCAGCCCGCCATGGTGGCGCAGTTTGCCGAGCGCGGCATCGACCTGGTGGCCAGCCCTTCACCCGAAGAGTTTGGCCAGTTGATCCGCTCTGAAGTGGCGCGCCTGGGCAAGCTGGCCAATGAGGTGGGCATCAAGGCCGAATAAGCGCCTGATTTGGCTAGTCGTCTGCCTGGTCTGAGGTGGTGCTGGTTTTCGTGGCGGCGTTGGTAGGCAATGTCGAATTAGTGGCCAGGATTCTGGCAAAGGCAAAGCTGTTGCTTGGCGCAACAGGCCTATGGTTAAGGCTGGGACGCGCCATGTGTTTCGAGTAAGAAGCAAAAGTGGAATGAGTCGACGTGTGCATGTGCTTGTTGACATGAAGATAATTCTGTTTTTCGATAAGGTCACGCCGATGACCATGTTGACGAAACTCGCGCTGGAGGGCAAAAACGAGCTTGGTTGGAAGTAATACAACTTGTCAGATAGGAGACCCATGATGGATAACTGTGGTTTGGCTGATTGCGTTGATCCGAATTGTTCACTTGTAGCCGAGCCTGCTCAGACCTACTTTGGGCGGCGAGGTTTTCTCAAGGAGATGGCCGGCTTGAGCCTGGCCGTAGCTGCTCCTGCAACATCTTTGGTGGGTTGCGCCTCAACCCCATTAGAACTGGCAGACACTCTTATCATCAACGGCCAGATTTCTACGCTCAATCCAAAACAAGCAGAAGTGAGTGCAATTGCTGTGCGCGGTGAAAAGATCTTGGCTCTGGGTAGCGATGCAGAGGTCATGCGCTTTCGGGGTCCCGATACCCGCGTGATCGATGCTGGAAAGAGGCGAGTCATACCAGGCTTGATTGATGCACACACACACTTTATACGTGGCGGCCTGACCTACACCAATGAAGTGCGTTGGGATGGCGTTTCCTCCCTGGCTGATGGGATTCGTATGCTGAGAATGCAGGCAGCGCGCACGCCTTCACC
>JAURGS010000301.1 GCA_030833685.1 Rhodoferax sp.
CGATGGACCCGGTCTATGACCGTATCAAGGTTGGTCAGCGCGTGGTGGATTTTCCAGCCGGGCGCCAGGCTTTGGCACAGAGCCTGAAGCAGCACTTTCCACATGAACACGAAGCCATTGACGCTTACCTGGAATTGGTGGTTCAGGTTGCGCGCAGCGTGAGTCGTTTTTTCGCAGGCCAGGCCATGCCCCGACCGCTTGCCCGGCTGTGGATGTCGACGCGCGCAGCCCTGCTGCCAAAGGCCTGCTTTCAGACCGTGCGAGAAGTGCTTGAGGGATTAACGAGCGACCAGGAACTGATCGCAGTGTTATGCGGCCAATGGGGCGACTACGGCGTGGTCCCCAGCCAGGCTTCGTTCCTGATGCATGCGACGGTGGTCAAGCATTATTTGGATGGCGGTAACTATCCAGTGGGCGGCTCATGGCGAATTGCACAAACCATCATTCCGGTGATTCAGGCCGCTGGGGGGGAGGTATTTACCTACGCCCGCGTGCAGCGCATTGAGGTGGACCGTGGGCGTGCGGTGGGCGTGCAGATGGCCGACGGCACGCTTATTCGGGCAGCTAAGGTGATTAGCGCGGTCGGTGCGCGCTTGACGTATGAACGTTTGCTGCCCCAGACGCTGCCTGTTTTGCAAAAAACTGTGGCCAGAATTTCTCGCATTCAGCCATCAGCCGGACATTTGTGTCTGTACGCCGGTTTCAAGGGCAACGCCCAATCCTTGAAACTGCCACGAACGAATTTATGGATTTACCCGTCCTCGAATGTTGAGGAGCATGCCAGACAGTTTGAGCAAGACCTGAGCGCGCCTTTTCCGCTGCTCTATATCTCCTTCCCATCTGCCAAGGATCCCCAGTGGGATGGCACCCACCCAGACACCGCAACAGTCGAGGTGCTGACACTGGGCGCCTGGAAACATTTCGCGCCCTGGGCTGATAAGCGCTGGCGCAAGCGTGGCGCCGATTACGATGCGCTCAAGGCCGGGCTGCAACACCGGTTGCTTGAAGCTTTGTTTGCGGAGTTACCGCAGCTGCGCGCAGCCCTGGTTTATGCGGAACTCTCCACACCCTTGTCGACCCAATGGTTTTCTCAATACGCCAGTGGTGAGATTTATGGCATGGACCATACCCCTGAGCGCTTTGCGCAGCACATTCTGCACCCCATTACACCAATCAAAGGGCTCTATCTGAGCGGGCAAGATGTGCTCACCGCGGGTGTCGGCGGCGCCATGATGGGTGGCCTCGTGACGACCTGCGCCATGCTCGGGCCCAAAGCAGCTTCTGTGATGCGCTTGCTCAAACCCGCGCCAAAAGCTTAAGTGCGCGTGCGCCGTATGACGACCAGTCCGTGGGTCTGGTTAAAAGCGGCTAGTGGTCTTGGCCCATGGTGCGCACCGCAAGGACGGATGCCGCCAGAATCAGGCTGCCACCGAGCAGTACCCGAAGACTTAAGGTGCCAGCGCCCAGCAGCACGGATGACACCGAGGCGAACAAGACCTCGCTGAGCATGACCACCGCGGTGACTCGGGCGGGAAGGCGCGCAGCGCCGTATTGAAGCGCAAGGTTGGCAAAGAGCAACCCCAGACCCAACAGTGCGACCAGCACCATCCACAGGCCCGCGGGAGCGGGTGGCGGGTAGGCCAGCCCCATGGGTGTGGCGATGAAGGCGGTAATCAGCGCCATGATGGTGCCGCCGGCAAACATGGCCAGCATGCGGGCAATATTTCGGGTGTGGTTCAGTCGGCGCAGAAGCACGTTGGTGAGCGCAAAGCTAAAGCCCCCCATCAGGGACAACCAGTCCGCCAGGCTGCTGGGCACCGGCCAGTTTTGGTCGGGCGATTTCAAGATGAGCATCACGCCGCACAAGGCCAGAATGAGCCGCAAGAATGCAGCGGTGTTGGGGCGTTCCCCCAGGATGGGCCACGCCAGCAGAAGGGCCCACGCTGGCATCAGGTAAAACAGCAAAACCACACGCACCACGTCGCCCGTGGTAACAGCCCAGTTAAAGCCAACGTTGGTCAAGCCAGAGGCAACCATCAGCAGGCACAGGCCCGCATTGCCCAACACCCAACGCCACGCTCGAGGTTGCATCAGGGTAATGAGCAGCACCACGCTCGCGTACGCCAGGGTGGTACTCCACAGCGGATGAAGGCCTATCGATGCCAGACCACGAAATGGCAGCCACGATAGGCCGAAGAAGAGGGCATTGAGGCTCAGGGCGAGTACAGCCCGTCGCGCGGCCGGGCTGGCCGGCACAGGGCTGTGGCTCACAGGCAAGAGCGCTCAGTTTGAACGTGGCCGTGGACGCAGCAGAGCGTCATGGCGCCTGAACCAATGCGAGCATCTGCTCCAGGCTTGCGCGCCATCTGGTGTACACACCACTTTTTTCTTGCAAGCCGCGTTCAGCGCGCGAGCCATGCAAAATCTCCAGCGTCAATCGCGTGCGATCATGCACCGAGTGCAGCCGCAAGCGGGTTGTGGCCGCCACAAAATCTTTGCCCACCGTGTCGGAGGCCACCGGGCGGTAATCGGTGGTCAGCACATTGGTCCAGACCAGCTTCTCCTTGGGGACCACTTCGACAAAGCAGGCTCGAAATTGAGATATGGCGCCGTCGGGTTCTTGAGTTTCAACCTGAAAACCACCGCCTTCACGCAGGTCAAGCTCACAAGCGCTGACGATGGCTGGGCTGGGCGCCCACCACTGGCGGATTTGCTCGGGCTGGGTCCACGCGTCCCAGAATTTGTCGAGCGGACAAACCAGAATTCGCTCGAAAGCAATGTC
>JAURGS010000302.1 GCA_030833685.1 Rhodoferax sp.
GTCAGCGCGCGCGACACCAGCGAAGCGCTGCACATGGTTGAGCGTGTGCGCCATGCCGCAGCCGAAATCATGCAAGAGCGCGGCATGTCCACCCTGCTGGCAGATGAAGGCGGCTTAAGCCCGGGCTTTGCGCGGGCCACGCAAGCGCTGCAACTCATGGTGCGCGCCACTGAGCAGGCGGGTCTTCGGCCGGGCGAAGATATTGCCATTGCCGTCGACGTGGCTGCAAGCGCGTTGAAAGGGCCGAACGGTCAATACAAACTAACCCGCGAGGGGCGCCTCATCAACGGGCGCGAAATGATCGACCGTGTCAGCGCCTGGGTGACGCAGTTTCCGGTGATTTCGGTTGAAGACGCTATTGATGAAAACGCATGGGACGACTGGGCCACACTCAATGCTGAACTCGGCCACGGCACACAATTGGTGGGCGATGACTTGTTCGCAACCAATCTTGCACGCTTGCAAAAGGGTATCGAATTGTCTGCAGCCAATTGCGTGCTGATCAAACTCAATCAAAACGGCACGCTCAGCGGTACGCTTCAGGTCTTTAACCTGGCCCGTCGCAACGGCTACGCAGCCGTGGTCTCCGCACGTTCAGGGGAAACCGAAGATGCATTCCTTGCCGATCTGGCCGTAGGCACTGGCGCTGGGCAAATCAAAGTCGGCTCTCTGCGCAGCTCCGAGCGCTTGGCCAAGTACAACCAACTGCTGCGAATTGAAGAGTTAGCAAGCCTGCCCTTTGCGGGTATGGCTGGTTTTGCAGCCCAGCGTTGATGAAGCCAGCGCCCGCACTGGAAGCCTTTCTGATTGACCAGGGGCTGGCGCAGACACGCTCCGACATGGTTTGGACTGCCCTGCCAGGGGGCGTGTCTTCCGAGATCTGGCGCGTAGACCTGCCCCAGCGCAGCGTGTGCGTCAAACGCGCCTTGCCCAAACTCAAAGTCAAGGCAGACTGGTACGCACCGACCGCACGCAACGCTTTCGAATGCCAGTGGCTGCAGTTCGCTCACCAGCAGGTGCCCCAGGCTGTACCCCAGGTCCTTGCCCATGACCGAGACGCCGGTCTTTTCGTGATGGATTTTTTGCCGCCCGAGCAGTATCCGGTCTGGAAAGAGCAACTGCTTCGTGGCGAGGTTGACCTGGACACCGCAGCACAAGTCGGTCGCCTGGTCGCCACCATCCATAACGCCAGCGCCAGTCAGCCGTCCATCGCCCAAGCGTTTGACACCCGAGACTTCTTTTTTGCGCTGCGCCTGGAGCCGTATTTGATGGCCACAGCCCAGAAACATCACGACCTGGCCACGGCGCTACAAACGCTGACCGAGCGCACCGCAGCCGCACACATCGCCTTGGTGCACGGAGACGTCAGTCCAAAAAACATATTGGTCGGACCGCATTCACCAGTGCTGCTGGATGCGGAGTGCGCTTGGTATGGCGACCCGGCATTTGACCTGGCTTTTTGCCTTAACCATTTGCTGCTGAAGTGTTTGGTCTATCCGGACAAGACGGCGCAATACCTGCAAGCGTTTGACAATCTGGCCTCCAACTATTTGAACGCCGTACAGTGGGAGCCCAAGCACAGCGTGGAAGAACGCGCCGCCGCCCTGCTGCCTGCGCTTTTGTTGGCCAGGGTAGACGGCAAATCGCCCGTTGAGTACTTGGTTCGCGATCAGCAACGCAATCTGGTGCGCTCGTTTGCCAGACCACGTATCAGCGCAGCGCCTACAAAGCTCGCCGACATCGCGCAGGACTGGCGCCGTGCCTGTGCAGTGCTCAAACTGGCTTGAGCTGTTGGCGCAACGCTGTTTTCAGAACCTTGCCGTAATTATTCTTCGGTAGATCTTCTACCCAGACATAACGCTTGGGTCTTTTGAAGCGGGCCAGGTGATTCAAACAATGTGCATCCAGCAGAGCATCGTTGACGACTGCATTGGCATGGCGGCGCACAAAGGCCACCACAATCTCGCCCCAATGGCCATCGGGCTGGCCAACCACAGCCACCTCGGCCACTCCTGGGGCGGTGAGCAATACCTCTTCGACTTCCCGCGGGTAAATATTGGACCCACCACTGATGATCAGGTCCTTGCTGCGGTCTTTAAGCGTCAAAAATCCGTCTTCGTCGATGCTTCCGATGTCGCCGGTTAAGAGCCATCCATCGCGAAGCGCTGCTTGCGTGGCACTTGGGTTACGCCAGTAGCCGGCCATCACGCAGTCACCTTTGACCAAGATTTCGCCAGCCTGGCCCAATGGCAAATCTTGACCGCTTTCATCTGCAATGCGCAACTGAACTGGGGTTTGCGCCACACCGACCGAGGCCAAGCGATGCCCATAGCGTGGGTGCTGCGTGTTGAGCAACTCGGCCTTGGGCAAGGCGGTGATCGTCATGGGCGACTCACCCTGTCCGTAGATTTGCGCAAAGCGCGGCCCCATGACGGCCAGTGCCTGCTCGATATCGGCATGGTACATCGGGGCCCCGCCGTAGACGATGGTTTTCCAGCTGGCGCCGGCCTGCTCCGCGCTCAGCCCAGCAGCCTGGGCATGGTCGACCAATCGGCGAACAATCGTGGGCGCAGCAAAGGTGGTGAGCGGCCCAAGCGTGCGCCCCAGTGCAAACAGTTCCTCAGGGTCAACGCCGCCAGAAGAATATCACGCCGCTTCACGCTGCATCTCCCTCCGCAGCAGAGAACATAACTCCTGATACTCCGTGCTGCCCCTGTGACCCTCCGTCCACGCCGTTGGATTCTCAAAAACCTGAACGGGTCGCGCGG
>JAURGS010000303.1 GCA_030833685.1 Rhodoferax sp.
TGGTGTTAGCGCCGTTTGTGGGTGCGTTTGCAGACTCCATGCCCAAAGGGCGTGTGATGTTTTTGAGCAATTTTGTCAAGATTGTGGGTTGTGTATTCATGTTGTTTGGCACACACCCGCTGCTGGCTTATGCCATTGTGGGCCTGGGTGCGGCGGCCTATTCACCGGCCAAATATGGCATCCTGACTGAGCTGCTGCCTGCGTCTCAGTTGGTCAAGGCCAATGGCTGGATTGAGGGGCTCACCATCGGCTCGATCATTTTGGGCGTGCTCTTGGGCGGGCAATTGGTGGGCAAAGTCTTGGCGCCGACCTTGCTGTCTTTTGACATGCCGTTTGTTACGACCAGTGTGGACACACCCGCAGAAGCCGCGATTGCGACTTTGATCCTGGTGTATGTGTTGGCGGCTTGGTTCAATTTACGCATTCCGCTCACTGGGGTGTTGATGCGCCCAATGCCGCGCAATTCCCTGACCTTGCTGCCAGATTTTTGGGCCTGCAACAAGCGCTTGTGGAACGACAAACTAGGCCAGATTTCGCTGGCGGCAACCACCTTGATTTGGGGCGTGGCGGGCAACCTGCGCTACATCGTGCTGGCCTGGGCAGCCGTGGCCTTGGGCTATGGGGTCACGCAGGCGTCCGCGCTGCAAGGGGTGGTGGCGATTGGCATGGCCATTGGCGCAGTGGTCGCCTCTTCACGCATGCGCTTAGAGGATGGTCCGCGGGTGCTGTTGCTGGGTATGGCGATGGGCCTCCTGATCATTCTTTTGGTCTTCATTGACAACGTCTGGGTTGCCGCACCCTTTCTGGTTGGCCTAGGCGCCCTTGGGGGCTTCATGGTCGTACCGATGAACGCGCTGCTGCAGCATCGCGGGCATAACCTGATGGGCGCGGGCCGCTCGATCGCCGTTCAGAATTTCAACGAGCAGGCCTGCATCTTGGTGTTAGGCGGTCTCTACAGTTTTTCGACGGGCATGGGCTTGCCAACTTTTGGTGCGATCACCATGTTCGGCTTGGTTGTTGCCGGCGTGATGTACCTCATCAAACGTTGGCACGCTCACAACTGCGTGGCGCATGCCGATGAAATTGCTCGATTGGTTGCCATTGCCCGCAATGACAATCTGCACGGCTGAACCTGGCGCAGCTACCGTCCCAACTGGAGCCTGAGTGATGGCAAATTTTTATGATTTCGACGCGCTGACGATCGACGGGAAACCCTTTTCCATGGACAAGTTGCGCGGGCAGGTGGTTCTGGTTGTGAATACCGCCAGCGCCTGCGGCTTCACACCGCAGTTGGCTGGTCTGCAGAAGCTGCATGAATTGCATGCCCAGCAAGGGCTGGTTGTTTTGGGTTTTCCCTGTAACCAATTTGGCGCCCAGGACAAAGGCAGCAACGAAGAGATCGCCAGCTTTTGCCAGCGCAACTACGGCGTGACTTTTCAAATGATGTCCAAGATTGAGGTCAATGGCCCTGGTGCGCACGCCCTGTTTCAATGGCTGCGCGAGCAGGCGCCAGGGATCTTGGGCAGCACGTCAATCAAATGGAATTTCACCAAATTCCTGGTTGATCGTCAGGGCCATGTATTGGAGCGTTTTGCGCCCAACACCACGCCTGAAGACTTATCGAGTGCCATTGCCTCAGCCCTGTAAGCGCGCTGATTGCAAGCACCTGGGGCTAAGCCTGTAGCGCCTCGTCCAGCAATTCGACCCAATGGCGAACCGGCACAGCAGTGCCGCTTTGCAGGTGGGTAATGCAGCCAATATTGGCAGAGACGACTTGGTCAACTGGATCGCTACCGTAAGAGGCCAGCAGATGCCCGAGTTTGCGGTTTCGCAGCGTGATTGCTAAATCGGGTTGTAAAACGCTGTAGGTGCCAGCCGAGCCGCAGCACAAGTGAGCCTCACAGGTGTTGAGTCGGATCTGGAAGCCCAGGTCGCTGAGGTGGCGCTCAACAAGGCCGCGGATTTGTTGGCCGTGTTGTAAGGAGCACGGCGGATGAAAAACAATTTTTTCAGCCTTGGTACGCACTTTCTCGCGCAGCTTTACAGCAAGCTCAGGTAAGAGCTCGCTCAGGTCGCACGCCAGCTCGCTAATGCGACGCGCTTTGTCGGCGTATGGCGGCTCCTCGCGCAGGATGTGGCCGTAATCCTTGACGGTTGTACCGCACCCGGAGGCATTGATCACGATGCGCTCAACACCTTGCTCGACGAATGGCCACCACGCATCAATATTGGCGCGCATCTGGCCTTTGGCGCCGTCATGGTCATCCAGGTGAAACTTCACGGCGCCGCAGCACTTGGCCGCCGAAGCCTGAATCACTTGAATACCCGCTGCGTCCAGCACTCTGGCGGTGGCGCTGTTGATATTGGGGCTCATGCTGGGCTGCACGCAGCCGGCGAGCATCAGTACTTTGCGGGCGTGCTGTTGCTGCGGCCATCTGCCAGCACCCTGAGGGGCAGGAACTTTGTTCTTCAGCGCCTGGGGCAGCAGAGGTCTGAGCAATTTCCCCATCGCCATGGCTGGGCCAAACAAGGGCGAGGGCAGGCCTTCTTTGAGCACCCAGCGGATGACTCGTTGACTGACGGGGCGACTGACCTGCTCGCTGACCAGTTTGCGGCCAATGTCGAGCAAGTGCCCGTACTGCACGCCGCTGGGACAGGTGGACTCGCAGTTGCGGCAGGTCAGGCAGCGGTCTAGATGCTGCTGGGTTTTTTGCGTTGGTTTTTGGCCTTCCAGGACTTGCTTGATCAGGTAAAT
>JAURGS010000304.1 GCA_030833685.1 Rhodoferax sp.
TCACCGCCAATCCACTGCCCCATGCGAAGAAACGGTGCAACCACCTGCCCAGGTAAAGCCGCTTCGATATCTCCGTACAACCGCGGTATCTCCGATAGAAAAGTGGTTTGGTAATAGCTCAGTGCGTTTTCAATCTCATCAGCCACCGTCAACTTGGTAAAGCGCAGTAGCCGTGTATGCCAAAGTTGGGTAACACGCGCACGCATCAAGGCCTCGTTGTCCAAAAGCCTCCGCTTGAACAAATGGTCGCGCGCTTGCGCCGCTGCGGCAGCGCCAGCCAGAATGGCATCGCGCTGCGAGAGCAAACGCGCAATCGCTCGCTCAGCGTCCAAAATACTTTTGCGCTGAACCTCGGTGGGGTGCGCGGTAAGCACTGGCGACACATGGCCGCGGGCCAACATGTCCGCCACCCGCGGAGCAGCAACGCCCGCGCGGTGCAGGCGTGCCCAGGCATGTGCCAGGCTGCCCTCCTGCACGTCACCGGCACGCTCGTGAACCTCACGGCGGCGAATGTGGTGCTGGTCTTCCGCCAGGTTGGCCAAATGGCTGAAATACGTGAACGCCCGAATCACGCTCACTGCCTGATCGTCGCTCAGCCCTTTGAGCAGTTTTTTCAACTGACGGTCTGCTGCGTGATCTGCTTGGCGTCTGTAGGCCACTGACAACTGACGAATCTGCTCGATCAGTGCGTATGCCGCCTCGCCCTCGTGCTCACGAATCACCTCGCCCAACAAGCGGCCAAGCAAACGGATATCGTCAAAGAGCGGGCGATCTTTAGCAGCGACAGAAGTGGTTCGGGCAGACATGGCGTTGGTGAACAGTGAAATTTAAAAACAAGCTCAAGGCACAATCTGTTTGACTGGCCTATGGAAAAGACAAACGCCAGTTACCGCACTCAGGCCGGCGAACAAGGCTGCTTGCGTCACGCTAAATCACTCTGGTTCAAGCACTGGCCAATGCCGTGGCTTGCGCGGCCAAGCGGGTAATGGCCGCCCAATCACCTGCCTGCACCAGCGCAGCGGGCGTTAACCAGGAGCCTCCCACCATGGCCACGTTGGGCAAGGCCAGAAATTGCGCGAGGTTCTGCACCGTCACGCCACCGGTCGGACAAAAGCGCAGGTCGGGCAAAGGCCCTGCCCAGGCCTTCAACACATCCACACCACCGAGTTGCGCTGCAGGAAAACACTTCATGAGCCCAAAGCCCTCATCACGCGCCAGCATGGCTTCGCTGGGGCTGGCCACACCCGGCATGAAAGGCAAGCCTGCTGACTTGACTTTTGCTAACAGGGATGGTGTCATGCCTGGCGACAAGGCAAACCGGGCACCAGCATCCAGCACCGCTTGCACTTGCTCAGCGCGGGTAACCGTTCCAGCCCCCACCATCATGGCTGGCACCTTGCGGGCAACCGCTTCAATGGCAGTCAAGGCTATTTCAGAGCGCAAGGTGATCTCGATGACATCAACCCCGCCCGCGAGCAAGGCCTCAGCCATGGGCACGGCTTGTGCCAGGTCTTGAATCACCACAACGGGCACGACCCGCGACTTAAAAACGGGTAGAGCCGCAGGCGTGTTGGCAGCAATGTGCATAGGGTCTCCTCGTCTCGGTCAAAGGTTTGCGAACAGGGGTGAGCCACCTTGTTCCGCCAGCGCTGCATTGCGCCGAAACAGCGAAAAAAGTTCACGCCCCATACCGTGATTGTTGGCCTGCAAGTCGGGCTGGGCCAGCTCACGCTTGGCCAGCGCCTCCTCGGAGACCTCAAGCTCGAGTACACCGCTCTCACAGTCCAACAGCACCATGTCACCGTCTTGAACGCGCGCAATGGCGCCCCCGTTGAGCGCCTCGGGACTGACATGAATGGCTGCTGGCACCTTGCCCGATGCCCCCGACATGCGCCCGTCCGTCACCAGCGCGACACGAAAGCCCTGGTCCTGCAAGTTGGCCAGTATCGGCGTGAGCTTGTGCAGCTCAGGCATGCCATTGGCCTGCGGGCCCTGGTTGCGCACCACGGCAACAAAATCGCGTTCGAGCTGGCCTTGCTTGTAAAGGTCGCTCAAAGCCTGCTGGCTGTGCACGACAACTGCCGGCGCAAACACCCGGCGGTGCTCAGGTGCAACCGCCGAGACCTTCACCACCGCACGGCCGAGTTTGCCCTGCAAACGTTTGAGCCCGCCATCTGCACTGAAGGCTTGGCCTAGCGGACGCAATACCGTTAAATCACCGGACACCGTGGGCGCAGCGCGCCAGGCCAGACGCTCGCCATCGAGCCAGGGCTCCTGCGCGTAGTGGTGCAAGCCACGGCCTGCAACCGTGCTCACGTCGGCGTGCAACAGACCTGCGTCAAGCAGCTGCTTGATCAAAAAGCCCATGCCGCCAGCGGCATGAAAGTGGTTCACATCCGCCTTGCCGTTGGGGTAAACCCGCGCCAGCAAGGGCACAGCATCGGACAACTGCGAGAAGTCATCCCAGTCAATCACGATGCCAGCAGCGCGCGCGATGGCTACCAGGTGAATCGTGTGGTTGGTCGAGCCGCCCGTGGCCAATAAGCCGACGATGCCATTGACGATGGCTTTCTCGTCCACGATGTCAGCCAGCGTGGCGGCCTCAGGTCCCACGCGCAGTTCCAGTGCCCGCTTGACTGCATATTGGGTGAGAGCCAGGCGAAGCGGCGTGCCAGGGTTCACGAAGGAGGAGCCCGGCAGCTGCAGGCCCATGATCTCCAGCAGCATCTGGTTGGAATTGGCTGTGCCGTA
>JAURGS010000305.1 GCA_030833685.1 Rhodoferax sp.
GGCCAGCGCGTCTTTCATTTGATTCACAGTCGTCAGTGGAATGCCCGTGTCTTCACCACCGTATAAGCCGAGCACCGGCGCTTTGGTTTGGGCCGCCAAGTCCAGCGGGTGTTTTGGCATCAAGGCTGAACTGTTACCCACCAGCCGGCCGTACCAAGCCACACCCGCCTTGAGCTTGGGGTTGTGCTGTGCATACAGCCAAGTGACGCGCCCACCCCAGCAAAACCCGGTGATACCGACCTTGGCCGTGTTGCCGCCGTTGGCGCCAGCCCCGGCCACCGCGCCATCCAGGTCCGCCATCACCTGGGCATCAGGCACCTTGGAGACCACCTCAGCAATCAACTTAGCCATATTGCCGTACATGGTGGGGTCACCTTGGCGGGCAAACAGCTCAGGGGCAATGGCCATGTAACCCGCGTGCGCCAGGCGCCGGCAGGTGTCGGCAATGTACTCATGCACACCAAAAATCTCATGAATCACCAGCACCACCGGCAGGTTCTTCTTGCCCTTGGGCGCGGCGCGAAAAAACGGTACCGCAAAGTCGCCAACCTTGAACACACCCTCACCCGTGTCCAGGCCGTCAGAAGAGGTTTTGATGGCAGTTTGTGCCATGATGGGCAGGGCTGCGGCCGCGTAACCCACACCTAAAGCGGCTTTGAGTGCGGTGCGCCGGTTGGCACCACCAGAGGCCAGCTGCGTGGGCAGCAAGGCGTCGATATCGCGCGTCTGATCCTGGTTCAACATCTTCGAAACTCCAACAGTTTGAAAAGCCGCAAGCTTAGCGGCTCAGTCGACCCTTTGGCGCTGTGGGGTTAAATCTCAGGACAGCTCTCAAGAGTCGTTGTCACCATACGAGGCCGCCCTGCAATGCTGATGACGATTTGTTTGGCCTGAATCTCGCCCGTGGAGGGCGAGCAAACCGTCAAGGTGCCAGCCTGAAAGGCTCCTGAAACGTACGCGGCAGACCCGCGCGGGGTAAAAGACACGTAACGCGAAACCGGGAGATTGCCTGTCAGATGAACGGACGATGGCACCGGTCCTTGTCGTACTAAAACCTGCTCGTCGGCGTCGAGCTGGGCGTTGTTGTTACTGTCGCGAAAGACCAGCCAGCCCTGCCCCCAACCACCGCTCGATTTACATTGATCGCCGGTATCTGATTTACAAACCACTGTACGTTGGTTACGCAATATTGCATCACCTCTAGCCATGATCAAACTCGAATAGAGCGTATTTAAAACCGCAGAGTTGCGGGACGAGTTGATCAAATCTGCCATCGCCGGAACTGCGATTGACTGAAGAACTGCCACAACCGCCACGACAACCAATATCTCGATCAAAGTGAGACCTCGGGAAAAATATACTTTCAGCTTCATGCCGCCCTCCGATCACCAACTCAAAAGTAACAAAGCGTGCTCAAACTGAAATCTAGAGTTTCTCAGCGTCCAAGTGGATCCCCCAAACAGGGGATTTCCAGCAGGTCTTGATCTAACGCAATTAGCCAATGAGGAATCCGGTTAAGACAAGGCCAGCTTCAAAGCCGCAACTGAACGGTTGACCTTCATGTGCGCGCTGTGGGTTCAGCCTTCTTCCGCCCAATCTGCGCCGCCATGTTGGGCAACCAAGAACTAAGTGCTTTCACCGGATAATCCCTGGCACCGATTGCAAGCACTGTCATTCCAACTCGTGCCCTCTCCAATTTCGTACATTCGTGAAGCGCTTAGCCAAGCGGTTACCGCAGAACGCCTATCCGACCCCAACCCTCGCGTCGGCTGCGTCTTAACGCGCCCTGATGGGCAGCTGATCGGCCAAGGGCACACGCAGGCCGTGGGTGGGCCACACGCTGAAGTGATGGCGTTAGCCGATGCAAAGGCCCAGGGAATGGATGTGCGTGGTGCGACCGCTTATGTCACGCTAGAGCCCTGTGCCCATCATGGCCGCACGCCACCCTGCTGCGACGCACTCATTGCCGCTGGGATCGCCCAGGTGGTGGTCGCCTTGCAAGACCCCAACCCGCAGGTAGCAGGCCAGGGCATTGCCCGCATGCGCGCCGCCGGCATCGAGGTGAGCGTCTTGCCGCCAGACGACCCCGCAGCTGTTCAGGCCCGAGAATTGAATATTGGGTTTTTCAGCCGCATGCTGCGCCACAAACCCTGGGTGCGCATGAAGATTGCCGCCTCCCTGGACGGGCAAACCGCCTTGACCAATGGCGTGAGCCAATGGATCACCTCCAGCGAAGCGCGCGCGGATGGCCACGCCTGGCGTGCGCGCGCCAGCGCGGTGCTCACCGGTGTGGGCACGGCGATGCAGGACAAACCCCAGCTGAACGTGCGCCTGGTTGAGACACCGCGCCAGCCGCATGTGGTGGTGGTTGATAGCCGCCTGCAAATGAACCCCCAAGCCAGTCTTTTTATGCCCGGGCGTCGCTCCTTTGTTTACGCGGCGGTGCCTGACAGCGCCAAAGAACAGGCGCTCAAGGCCATCGGCGCCGAGGTGATTTATTGCCCGGGTGCCAACAATAAGGTCGATCTGGCCGCCATGCTGAGCGACCTGGCCAAACACGAAATCAATGAACTGCATATCGAGGCCGGCCACAAGCTCAACGGTTCATTGATTGAGGCAGAGCCTTACTTGATGAACGATGCCAGAATCAATACATGGGGAACCATGTTTGATCGCGCTAAAAATTCTTTAACCACATCAGACCAGCAGGGTCAGTATTCTGGAGTTCCGCTGGTGATGACAACCACG